>CALRME020000072.1:0-9088 GCA_943369045.1 Sphingobacterium thalpophilum | reverse complement strand
CCTGCTGGATGTCAAGACGCAGCTGCAAAAGGCCGAGGCTGAGCGCTATGCCAACCCCCTGGTGTACGCGCTGGCCGGCCTGCTCGCGGCGGCACTGGTGCTGGCCGGGTATTTCTGGCGCAGCAACCGGAGCGCATGGTCAGGGCGTGACTGGTGGCGCGGCAACGATTCGCGCGTCGACGGCGATGAAGCGATGGGTGCAGGGGCGGATTCGCTGCTTCCCCAGTCGACTCGCGGCACGATCAGGCCGACCCAGTCGCCGCCCCAGTCGCAGGTGGATGTAGACCTGGGTGTCAATGAAGACATGTTCGCCAGCCTCAAGAGTGCGCCCGCATCGGTGCGTCCCGAGCCCCCAGTCCGTTTTGCGGCATCGGAGTTCCCGGGGAGCATCAATGACAGCCCTCGCGCAGTCAACGCGGAGGAGCTGTTTGATATCCAGCAGCAGGCCGATTTCTTCGTGTCGCTGGGCCAGTATGACCAGGCCATCGAGGTACTGAAGAATCACATCAGCGACAACGTGGAAACCAGCGCGCTGGCCTACCTGGACCTGCTGAAGATCTATCACAAGCTCAATCGCAAGGACGATTACGTCCAGCTGCGGCTTGACTTTCACCGTGTGTTCAATGCGCAGGTTCCCGTGTGGGAGGCCTACACGGAGGAAAGCAGCGGGCTGGAGGCCTATTCGAAAGCGCTGTCGCGCATCGAATCGCTCTGGCCGTCGCCCAAGGTGCTGGAGATCATTGAGGAATCCATTTTCCGCAAGCCCGGCATGGTGGACGGCGAGGCTTTCGACCTCGATGCATACCGCGAGCTGCTGCTCCTGTATGCCATCGCCAAGGAGATCGTCGTCCAGCAGGAAAGCAACTCCGGCGGGATGGACTTCGAATTCTCGTCCGGTCTGGGCGCGGACAGCGAAAACGCTCCTCCGCGCTCGCGCTTCTCATCCACCAACATCCAGCCGCTGTCAGCCTCACTGCCCAGCCTGCCCGATGTCCATGAGCCGATGCTGGACATCGCCATGCCCCGGCCCTCGCCGCGGCTGGGTCTGGACATCGACCTGAGCGAAGCGCCAAGTTCGGCTTTCCTGGAGCCCGAGGTGTCCGACGGCTCCAGCCACTCGGGGCATGAAAGCGAGCCGGGCTATGACAAGGAAAGCGAGGCCGGGCAAAGCATGCTGCCGGACGACCTGGACCTGTTCGACGCGGCGACCGAGCGGGACATCGCTCCGCGCAAGCCGCCCAGGCGCTAGGCAGCCTGGCTGCGGTGGCTTGTGGCGTAGCGGGTGGCGAGCGCACTGGCGGCCATCGCCAGTACCAGGCCGGCGAAACCGGCCCAATGCAGCATGTCCATCCGTTCGTGCGCCATCAGCCAGCCGCCGCTCGCCGCACCGATGGCCTGGCCGGCATACATCGCCGAACTGTTCAAGGCAATGGAGCCGGCCGCCAGGGCCGGCGCAATTCCCACGAGCCTGGCCTGCTGGGCGGAGTTGGAGGAAAAGCACCCCAACGCCCAGGGCACGGAAATCAGCGCCGCCAGGACCAGGCTGGTTCCCAGCGGCCAGACCAGCAGGCTCAGTGCCATGCAGGCGATGCCCGCCATGACGGCGCGCGGTGCGCCGATCCGGTCGATGTGGCGCGACCTCCGAATGTTCCCCAGGAATCCGAACGCGCCGAACCACATGAACAGCAGGCTGAGTTGCCCGGGCGTGATGCCGATGCTGGCCTTGTAGTAGGGCGCGAAGTAGGAGAACAGGACGAACTGGCCGGCCGAGTAGAGGACCGTAACGGCGATGCAGAACATCAGAGCCTTCGAACGCAGGGTCTCGCGCCAGGCCGCCAGCGAAAGCGCGGGCGGCTTGACGCCGTCAGGCATGGCGCTCCAGACCCACGCAGCGCTGGCAAGGCTGAGCAGGCCGACCGCGGCGAAGGCGCTCTGCCAGCCCAGTGTCCCGCCAACGAAGGCGCCGATGGGCATGCCCAGGACGGAGGCGACCGACCAGCCGAGAAAGACAAACGTGATGGCGCGGCCGCGTTCCTCAGGAGGGACCAGCAGGCCGACGCAGGCGGCAGCCTGCGGTGTGAAGATGGCCGGCGAGATCACCGCCAGGACCCGCATGGTCATGAGCGTGCCAAAGCTCGGCATCAGGGTGCACAGCAGGTGCAACGCGCCGTACCAGACCAGGGACAAAGCCAGCAGCCTTCGCCTGTCCCAGCCCGCCACGACAGCGGCGAACAGCGGCGCGCCAAGGCACATCATCAGGGCGGCTGCCGAAATCAGCTGGCCGGCGGTTGCAGCGGAAACCTGGAATGAACTGCTGATTTCGTTGAGTGTGCCAGGCACGATCATGACGCCCGTGCCGATGACGAAGTTGCCGAAGAGAAGGGCCCAGAGTACGCCCGGCATGGCGGGGCGCTCGGCAGTGGTGCCAGTTGCGTTCATGGATGAGCCCGCTCGACGGGCGAAAGAGCCAGGGTGAGTTAGCGCCGCACCTGCAATGCGCCGGGATTCACGACGTTGGCCGGCGTGCCCTCAATGAAGTTGACCACATTCTCAAAAGCCGCGCCGAAGAGCAGCTCATAGTTGTCCATCTCCACATAGCCGATGTGGGGGGTGCAGATGCAGTTTTCCAGCCGCAGCAGGGCGTGGCCCTGCAGGATGGGTTCGCTCTCGAAGACATCGACTGCCGCCATGCCCGGGCGGCCGCGATTGAGGGCGGCAATGAGGGCATCGGGCCCGATCAGCTCGGCGCGGGAGGTGTTCACGAGCAGTGCAGTGGGCTTCATGCGCGAGAGGTCATCCAGCGTCACGATGCCCGCAGTTTCGTCGTTGAGCCGCAGGTGCAGCGACAGCACGTCGCTCTGCGCGAAGAACTCGGCCTGGCTAGCTGCCGGCTGGAGGCCATCCGCAAGTGCCCTGGAGATCGAGCCTTCGCGCCCCCAGACGACAACGTTCATTCCGAAGGCCTTGCCGTAAGAGGCGATGATCTGCCCTATTTTTCCGTAGCCCCAGATACCGAGTGTGCGTCCGCGCAGCACCGCGCCAAGGCCGAAGTTGGCCGGCATGGACGCCGCCTTCATGCCCGATTGCTGCCATCCACCGTGCTTGAGCATGCCCATGTACTGCGGCAGGCGGCGCATCGCCGCCATGATGAGCGCCCATGTGAGTTCGGCAGGCGCGACCGGGGAGCTGACGCCTTCGGTGACGGCGATTCCCCGCTCGGTGCAAGCCGCTATGTCGATGTGGTTGCCCACGCGCCCGGTTTGCGAAATGAGCTTGAGGCGGGGCAGCTTTTCTATCAGTTGCCGGGTGATGTGGGTCCGCTCGCGGATCAGCACGATGACGTCGGCGTCACGAAGCCTGACCGACAGCTGGCCTATGCCCTTGACCGTGTTGGTGTACACCTTCGCCGGATAGGCTTCAAGCTTCGCGGCGCACTGGAGCTTGCGCACCGCATCCTGGTAATCGTCGAGGATCACGATGTTCATGGCCCGATTGTGCCTTGGCAATGGGCCGCTGCAAGCGGGTTTGCCTCCAGCCCGGTAGCATCGCCTCTTCACGAAATACACAAGAGGAGCCGCCCATGCCCATTTCAATGTCTTCCGCAAGCCTGCCGATCTTCAAGGCTACCTTGGGAAATCTGAGCCACTTCATCGACAAGGCACAAGCCCATGCCGACGCGAAGAAATTCGATCCGTCCGTGCTGGTGCAGGCTCGCCTGGCGCCGGACATGCTGCCCTTTGCAAGGCAGATTCTCATTGCCTGTGACGGCCCCAAGAACGGGATCGCGCGCATCTCGGGCGTTGAGGCGCCGAAGTTCGACGACACTGAGAGCACCCTGGCAGAATTGCAAGCACGGATCCAGAAGACACTGGACTACCTGGCGACCGTGCCCGCCGAACTCGTGAATGGAACCGAAGAAAAGGACATCACGTTCCCCTCGGGCCGCGACACGACGCGGACCATGAAGGGCGAGGCCTACCTCAAGCACTGGGTGCTGCCCAACTTCTTCTTCCATGTCACCACTGCCTATGCCATCCTGCGCCACAACGGCGTTGAACTTGGCAAGGCCGATTTCCTGGCGGGCGCAAAGGCCTGAACCGAACTAGCAGTGAGCGGCCTCCAGTGCCGCCAACCGGTCGAGTTCCGCGCAGACGTCAGCCATCCGGCCCGAGATGACCATCCGGCCGGCGCTTGACGGCCCGTTGCCGGTGTCCATGACCCGTAGCACGCGCAGTGGCTTTCGCGTGGGTCTCGCCACAACCACTGTGCGTGGCGAAGGAGCCGCAGCGTGCGGGACCTCACGGCGGCCGGCCATGAGCCATTGAACAAAACCTTGCAGGGGCGACAGCAGCCTGTCGATGGTAAGCAGTGCGATTCCCATGTGAAAACTCCTAGACACCAGAGGTTGGACACAGGCAGGATTTCGGACCGGGAGCCGCAACAGGGTGATGACCCAAGGCCATACGCCCGCCACCTGTGGCGACTCCTTTGAGAGCTGGCGCTACATGAGCATGGTGTTGCGGATCAAACCCACTGCCAGGCCTTCGATCTCGAAGGGCTCGCCCGGCTCGACAACGATGGTCTGGTAGTCGGGGTTCTCGGCGTGCAATTCGATCAGGTGCTTGTTGCGGCGAAACCGCTTGACGGTAACGTCATCACCCAGCCGTGCCACGATGATCTGCCCGTTCTTTGCATCCTTGGTGGCCTGTACGGCAAGCAGGTCGCCGTCCATGATGCCGGCGTCGCGCATGGACATGCCGCGCACTTTCAGCAGGTAGTCTGGCCGGCGCTGGAACAGGCTGCTCTCAACGTAATAGGTCTGGTCCACATGCTCCTGCGCGAGAATCGGCGAACCGGCGGCAACCCGCCCCACCAAAGGCAGGGCGAGTTGGGCCAGCGTTTGCAACGGCAAGGAGAACTGTTTGATGCGGGATTCGTTGATGGAGCGCAGCGCTTCGCTCTTGAGGCGGATGCCGCGCGAGGTGCCACTGACCAGTTCGATCACACCCTTGCGGGCCAAGGCCTGCAGATGCTCCTCAGCCGCGTTAGCTGACTTGAAGCCAAGTTCAGTCGCGATTTCGGCGCGAGTCGGCGGTGCGCCGGTACGGGCGATGGCGCTCTGGATGAGGTCCAGAATCTGCTGCTGGCGGGCTGTGAGCTTGGGGCTGTCGATCATGGTGACTCCTAGGGTGATGTCACTGTCTTAATATCCAGTACCTGTATTTTTAACCAGTTTTTGAAAGATTGCAAGTGACAGCCAGAAAGATTGTTGTATTGGGAACCGGCGGCACCATGGCCGGCCGGGCCGCATCGCGCACGGACAACATCGGCTACGCAGCGGCACAGGTCGGGATTGATGAGCTGCTCCAGTCGGTTCCGGACCTGCGCGGACGGCACAGCGTCTCCGAGCAGGTGGCACAGATCGACAGCAAGGACATGGGCTTTGAGGTGCTGGGCGAACTGGCCCGGCGCAGCGCGCACTGGCTGGCGCAGGACGACGTCCAGGGAATCGTCATCACCCATGGAACCGACACGCTGGAAGAGACGGCGTACTTCCTGCAGGCGGTTCTTGCACCCTCCAAACCGGTCGTCATCACCTGCGCCATGCGGCCCGCGACGGCCCTTGCGCCGGACGGTCCCCAGAACCTTCTCGATGCCTTTTCTGTGGCGTCCACGCCAGGCGCTCGCGGCGTTGTCGCCGTTTGCGCCGGCGTGGTTCACGGCGCGCTGGATGTCCAGAAGACGCACACCTACCGGCTTGATGCCTTCACTTCCGGAGACTCAGGCCCGATCGGCCAGGTGGAGGAGGGGGTCTTGCGCCAGTTCAGGCAATGGCCGTCAACGGCTGCAGCGGCGCGAATCGAGCGGCTCTTGCCAGGCATGCGCTGGCCCCGTGTCGAGATTGTCATGAATTACGCCGGTGCGTCCGGCGCGATCGTTGACGCGCTAGTCGCCCAGGGTGTCGACGGCCTTGTGGTAGCCGCGACGGGCAATGGCAGCATCCATGAGGACTTGAGAAACGCCTTGCTGCGCCATCAGGCGGAAGGTCTTGCAGTCGTGCGCTCCACGCGTTGCGCCCAGGGCCGTGTGCTTGCGCTGGCCGGCGACCCCATCCCCGATTCACAGGGCTTGACGCCCGTGAAGGCGCGGATCGCACTGATGCTCAAGCTCCTTTGAGGAGCTTCAGTTCGACAGTGCCTGCAGCGCCCGGCCGGTCATTTCCTCGACGCTGCCGGTGCCGCTGATTGCCCGGTATTTCGGCGCCGCGGCCGGATCGGCCTTGGCCCAGCCCGAGTAGTACTCGACCAGCGGCCGGGTCTGGGCGGCATAGACTTCCAGCCGCTTCTTGACGGTTTCCTCCCGGTCGTCATCCCGCTGTATCAGCGGTTCACCGGTGACATCGTCCTTGCCGTCAACCTTGGGCGGATTGAATTTGACGTGGTAGGTGCGGCCCGACGCCGTATGCGAGCGGCGTCCGCTCATTCGCTCGATGATGGCCTCAAAAGGTACGTCGATCTCGAGCACGTAATCGAGTTTGACGCCGGCGGCCTTCATTGCATCGGCCTGCGGAATGGTCCTGGGGAAGCCGTCGAACAGGAAGCCCTTGGCGCAATCGGGTTGCGACAGCCTTTCCTTGACGAGGTTGATGATGAGGTCGTCGCTGACAAGAGCGCCGGAATCCATGACCTTCTTGGCTTCGAGGCCAAGCGGTGTACCTGCCTTGACCGCGGCGCGCAGCATGTCGCCCGTCGAGATTTGCGGGATGGCGTACTTCTGGCAGAGAAAGGTGGCCTGCGTGCCTTTGCCTGCGCCCGGCGCGCCCAGCAGAATCAGTCTCATGGATGTCCTCGGATAGTTGAGTCGCGGGGCACTGCGGGCAGGGAGCATGGAGCCCGGCCGTTGCGCCTTTATTGGCACAGAGAATAGCATGCGATCCCGGCGGCAGGCTTACGCGCCGGGCAGCTCAGAACAGCGCACGGACCCGCTCCAGATCCTCCGGCGTGTCGACCCCTGCGCCGGGTGCGTGTGCAGTGACGTAGACGGCGATCCGGTGGCCGTGCCAGAGCGCCCTGAGCTGCTCCAGGGCCTCGGTCACCTCGATCGGCGCCTGGGCCAGCCGGGGAAACTGGCGAAGGAAGCCGGCCCGGTACCCATAGATTCCCACATGGCGCAGGGGGGGTGGATCGGGCACCTGCGCCACGCCTGCGCTGTAGCCGTCGCGCCACCAGGCGATGGGCGCGCGGCTGAAGTACAGCGCGAGTCCGCGGGCGTCCAGGACCACCTTCACCACGTTCGGATTGGTGAAGTCCGCGGCGCTCTCCAGCGGGTGCGCTGCCGTGCTCATGCTGGCCTCGGGCCTGTCTCCCAGGAGATCGGCCACCGCGTCAATGAGCAGGGGTTCGATCAGCGGCTCATCGCCCTGCACGTTGACGACGATCTCCCCGTCGGCAAGCCCGAGGAGATCCGCGGCCTCGGCGAGCCGGTCACTGCCCGAGGCATGGTCGCTTCGCGTCAGGAGCGCTTCGATCCCGTGTGTCTTGCAAGCCTGCAAAATTCGCGCGTCGTCGGCGGCGACCACGACGCGGCTTGCCGTGGACTGCTGGGCCCGCTGCGCAACGCGCACGACCATGGGTTGTCCACCGATGTCGGCGAGCGGCTTGTCCGGAAGGCGCGACGACCCCAGGCGGGCAGGGATCAATACCGTGTAACCCATACCCAGTGCGTCACACTAGCGGCGTGCGTACGGGCAACTGTTCCAACTCCTCGTCGCTCAGGGTGCGCGCTTCGGCTTCAAGCAGCACGGGAATACCGTCGCGGACCGGATAGGCCAGCCGGGCTGCGCGCGATGCAAGTTCGTTTTTCTCGCGGTCATAGTCGAGAAAGCCCTTGGTCACCGGGCATACCAGCAATTCAAGAAGTTTGGGGTCCATGCGCGGATGATAGCCGCGCGTCGAGCAGGCGGTCGAAGGCCTCAAGGAATGGAGCGGGCAGCAGCACCACCAGCGGAATCGCGAGCGCGTCCGGCTGCCTTGCCCAGAGCTTGACCGCGTCTTTTTCGGTGCAGACCACGGTGAAGGCAGGGTCCGGCGCCTGCCAGTGCCCGAAGTCGTGATGATCGGCCAGACCCAGTGTTTTCTCGGGTCTCAGGCCGCACTCCGTGAGCATGTCAAAGAATCCCTGCGGGTTGGCAATCCCGGCCACTGCGAAAAGCTTGCGGTTTCGCAAGTCCGCCAGCGCCACGCGGCTGCCGTTGATACGGACGGCGTGGGCCGCAAGCTCCCGCTTGACAGCGCATGCCCCTTCGAGCGGGGCTGCCGCGTCGCGAAGCACAAAGTCGACCGGCCGCCGTGGAGACTCTCTCAGTGGGCCTGCGGGCAGGAGAAATCCGTTGCCCGAGGCATGGCGGCCGAATACGCAGATCTCGATGTCACGGTGCAGCGCGTAGTGTTGCAGGCCATCGTCGCAGACGATCACGTTTGTCCCGGGATGCGCTGCCACCAGAGCGCGGATGGCATCGATGCGGCGCCGGGCGACGAACACCGGCACCCTGCTTGCCTGGGCGATGAGCAAAGGCTCGTCACCAACCTCGGCAGCCTCGCTGGTGGAAAAGACCTCCCGGCAACCGGCGGCGGCGCGGCCGTGGCCTCTGGAAACGACCCCTGGGTGCAGCCCCCGTGACCGCAGGTGGGCGACCAGCGCCATCACGACCGGCGTCTTTCCCGAGCCACCCGCGACGACGTTGCCCACCACGACAACTGGCACACCGGCGCGCTCGGTACGCAGGAACCCATGCCGGTAAAGCCACCGGCGGGTCGCCGTCACGACGCCATAGACCAGTGAAAAGGGCCAGAGCAGCCACGCAAGCAGGCCGCGCCGCAGCCAGGCACGCTGCAGTGCCTCGCGCATCGGTCAGCGCGCTCCGGCCTGGGCCGACGACTGCGTGGCGAAGGTAATCTGCGTCAGCCCGGCGCGGCGCGCGGCTTCCATCACGGTGATCACCGACTGGTGAGCCGCGCTGGCATCGGCACTGATGATCACGACGCTGTCCTTGCCCGCGCGCGCTGCTTCGGTCAGGGCGATGGAAACC
>CALRME020000071.1:0-9150 GCA_943369045.1 Sphingobacterium thalpophilum | reverse complement strand
CCTGCCCCAGCAGAACAAGATCAACGCCGGCGACAAGCTCAAAGGCCAGCTGCGCGCCGAAGGCAAGAACGTCATCGTGATCGGTGGCGGCGACACCGGCAGCGACTGCGTAGGCACCAGCAACCGCCACGGCGCCGCCAGCGTCACCCAGTTCGAGGTGATGCCCCAGCCGCCTGAAGTCGAGAATCGTCCCATGACCTGGCCTTACTGGCCGATCAAGCTGCGCACCAGCTCCAGCCACGAAGAAGGATGCGAGCGCGAATTCGCCATCTCCACCAAGGAGTTCATGGGCGAAAAGGGCAAGGTCACCGGCCTCAAGACCGTCCGTGTGGAGTGGAAGGACGGCAAGATGGTGGAAGTGGCCGGCTCCGAGCAGGTGCTCAAGGCCGACCTGGTGCTGCTGGCCATGGGTTTCGTCAGCCCGGTTGCCAGCGTGCTGGAGCAGTTCGGCGTGGACAAGGATGCCCGCGGCAACGCCAGGGCAACGACGGAGTTCACTGGGGGCTATGCCACCAATGTGCCCAAGGTGTTCGCCGCCGGTGACATCCGCCGTGGCCAGTCGCTGGTGGTGTGGGCGATCCGCGAAGGCCGCCAGGCCGCACGCGCAGTCGACGAATTCCTGATGGGTTACAGCGACCTGCCGCGCTGATCCTGCGAGGGAAATATGGCTGCAAAGCGCTCCGGGAATGCTTGAGCAGCTATGAAATTGATAGTGTATGGGCGGCCCCCGGGGAAACTGGGGGTTAACCCCGTATGATTTGGGCCTTCCCCCACACCCAGCCGGAGCGAACTCCGGCTTTTTTGTCCGGATGACCGAATCCACCGCCAGCCTTGTCCAGTTGCGTGACGTCAGCTTCGGCTACGGCGCGCGCCGGATTCTCGACGGCATCACGCTGACCGTGCCGCGCGGCAAGGTCACGGCGCTGATGGGCGCCTCGGGCGGTGGCAAGACCACCGTGCTGCGGCTGATCGGCGGGCAGGTGAGGGCACAGCAAGGTGAAGTCCTCTTTGACGGCCAGGACATCGGCAAGCTCGATCCCACCGGTCTGTACGCTGCCCGGCGGCGCATGGGCATGCTGTTCCAGTTCGGCGCCCTGTTCACCGACCTGAGCGTGTTCGACAACGTGGCCTTCCCCTTGCGCGAGCACACCAGCCTGCCCGAGGACCTGGTCCGCGACGTGGTGCTCATGAAGCTCAACGCCGTGGGCCTG
The DNA here is from genome assembly GCA_943369045.1 of Sphingobacterium thalpophilum. Lineage (GTDB taxonomy): Bacteria > Pseudomonadota > Gammaproteobacteria > Burkholderiales > Burkholderiaceae_C > Ramlibacter. The sequence continues at coordinate 7,939 of CALRME020000071.1, read as the reverse complement.
CGCGGCGCCCGTGACCTGATGCCCAGCGAGATATCGGGCGGCATGGCCAGGCGCGTGGCGCTGGCCCGTGCCATCGCGCTGGACCCGGAGCTCATCATGTATGACGAGCCTTTTGCCGGACTCGACCCCATTTCGCTGGGTACCGCGGCGCAGTTGATCCGCCGGCTCAACGACACCCTTGGCATCACGAGCATCGTCGTCTCGCACGACCTGGAAGAAACTTTCCATATCGCCGACCAGGTGGTCATCCTGGCCAACGGGAAGATTGCCGCCCAGGGCACGCCCGACGAGGTGAAGAATTCCGACGACCCGCTGGTGCGCCAGTTCGTCCATGCCCAGGCCGACGGCCCGGTGCAGTTCCACTACCCCGGTCCCACGGTGGCGCAGGATTTCGGCGGGGGGCTGGACAAATGAGCTGGTGGAATCCTGCCGACGTCGGGTTCGCGATGAAGGGCAAACTGGCCGACCTGGGCCGCAGCGCCCGGCTGTTCGGCAAGCTGGTGATGCTGCTCGGACCAAGCTTCCGGCGCTTCGGCCTGATCCGCGACCAGGTCCATTTCCTGGGCAACTACTCGCTGGCCATCATCACGGTCTCGGGACTGTTCGTCGGCTTTGTTCTCGGCCTGCAGGGCTACTACACGCTGCAGCGCTACGGCTCATCGGAGGCGCTGGGCCTGCTGGTGGCCCTGAGCCTGGTGCGCGAGCTGGGGCCGGTGATCACCGCCTTGCTGTTCGCCGGCCGCGCTGGTCCGTCACTGACTGCGGAAATCGGCCTGATGAAGGCCGGCGAACAACTCTCGGCCATGGAAATGATGGCCGTCGATCCGGTGCGCCGGATCCTTGCTCCCCGCTTCTGGGGTGGCGTCATCACCATGCCACTTCTGGCAGCGGTGTTCAGCGCCGTGGGCGTCATCGGCGGCTATGTGGTGGGCGTGCTGATGATCGGCGTCGACCCGGGTGCCTTCTGGAGCCAGATGCAGGGCGGCGTCGATGTCTGGCGCGACGTGGGCAACGGCGTGCTCAAGAGCTTTGTGTTCGGCGTCACCGTTACGTTTGTCGCCTTGCTGCAGGGCTTTGAGGCCCAGCCCACGCCCGAAGGCGTGTCGCGCGCGACCACCCGTACCGTGGTGGTTGCCTCCCTTTCGGTCCTGGGCCTGGATTTCATCCTCACGGCCCTGATGTTCAGTATCTAGACCTTTGACAAGCCCCAGGAAGATCGGAAAGCAATCATGGAACGTTCAAAAAACGATGTGTGGGTTGGCCTGTTCGTATTGATCGGCGGGGCCGCCATCCTCTTCCTTGCGCTGCAATCGGCCAACCTGCTGACCCTGAGCTTCCAGCAGACTTACCGCGTCACCGCCAAATTTGACAACATCGGGGGTCTCAAGCGCCAGGCGGCGGTCAGGAGCTCTGGTGTTGTGGTGGGCCGGGTGGAGTCGATCACGTTCGATGACAAGTCGTTCCAGGCCCGCGTCAACCTGGCGCTGGAGAGCCGCTACGTCTTCCCGAAGGACAGTTCGCTGAAGATCCTCACCAGTGGCCTGCTGGGTGAGCAATACATCGGAGTGGAAGCCGGAGCGGATGAAAAGGTTTTAGTCGCAGGCGATACCATTACGACTACGCAATCCGCCGTGGTGCTTGAAAACCTGATCAGCCAGTTCCTCTACAACAAGGCCGCGGACGGCGCCGCTGCCCCAGGAACCCCGCCAAAAAAATGACACCAATGACTTTCCTTCGAACGGCTTTTGCCGCGCTCCTGCTGGCCGTGCTGGCCGGTTGTGCCACAGGCCCGAATGCCAACCCGCGCGACCCGTTCGAGCCGTTTAACCGCGGCGTCACAAAATTCAACGACGGTGTCGATGCCGCCCTGCTCAAGCCGGTGGCTACCGCTTACCGCGAAGGCGTACCGCCGCTGGTGCGCACCGGTGTCAGCAATTTCTTTGGCAACCTCACCGACGTATGGTCGTTCGTCAACAGCGTCTTGCAATTCAAGTTCCAGAACGCCGCCGAGAACTTCATGCGGTTCAACGTGAATACCTTCTTTGGGCTGGGCGGCATCCTGGACATCGCCAGCGACCTGAACATCGAACGCCACCGTGAAGACTTTGGCCAGACCCTGGGCCGCTGGGGCATCCCCGCAGGCCCCTACCTCGTGCTCCCGCTGCTGGGCCCGTCCACGCTCCGCGACACCCTGGCACTGCCCGTGGACCGCCGGGCCGACCTGGTGCAAAGGGTCACGCCGCAGGGCGACCGCAATGCGCTGTACGTGTTGCGCGGCGTTGACGTTCGCTCCAACCTGCTGCGTGCCGGTTCGGTTCTCGATGAGGCGGCGCTGGACAAATACAGCTTCACCCGCGACGCCTACCTGCAGAAGCGCCGGGCCGACATCATGGAAGGCCGCGAAGACAACGCCAATTCGGGCGCCGACAGCGCCTCGCCGCTGGCGCCGAACGCTCCCGTGGCCCCGATCACGCCGGCTGCGCCTGCGGCCCCGGCTTCGGCGCCCGGCCCGTCCTCGTTGCTGGAGCCCGCCGAAGCGTGGGTGCCGGCGTCCTGAGGGCGTTGCACCCTGTTGCAAGACTGGCCATGTCACCGGAACCCGCTGCCCAAGCGTTGTTCCAAAAGAGATCATCGCGGCATTGCCCGCACTGAAAGGAAATCATGAACCGACGTCATCTGGGCCGCATCGCCGCCAGCCTTCTCGTGCTGGGCATGCTGGGCATTGCGCCCCTGGCCCGAGCCGCCGACGAGGCACCCGAGGCGCTGATCAAGCGCCTGTCCGACGAGGTGCTGGACACCATCAAGAACGACAAGGCCATCCAGGCTGGCGACACCGGCAAGGTCATCTCGCTGGTCGACAGCAAGGTCATGCCCAACGTGAACTTCCAGCGCATGACAGCTGCCGCCGTAGGACCGGCCTGGCGCCAGGCCACTCCTGAGCAGCAAAAGCGCCTGCAGGATGAATTCAAGACCCTGCTGGTGCGGACCTATTCCGGTGCGCTCTCGCAGGTCAACGACCAGACCATCACGGTCAAGCCCCAGCGCAGCTCGCCCGGTGACACCGAAGTGGTCGTGCGCACCGAGGTCAAGGGCCGTGGCGACCCGATCCAGCTGGACTACCGGCTGGAGAAGACGCCCGGCGTGGGCGCCGGCTGGAAGATCTTCAACCTGAACGTGCTGGGTGTCTGGCTGGTCGAAACCTACCGCAGCCAGTTTTCGCAGGAGATCAACGCCAAGGGTATTGACGGCCTGATCGCCGCGCTGGCGGACCGCAACAAGTCCAACGCCAAAAAGAGCTGAGTTGGCCCGGTCCCGCCATGCTGGTTCTTCCTGCTGAACTGACCCACGAGCATGCTGCGGCCTGCTGCCGCATGCTGGCGCAGGCGCTGCGGGCGCAGCCTGCGGTGGCCGTGGTCGCTGACGCAGCGGCGCTCCAGAAATTCGATTCATCGGCCTTGGCGGTGCTGCTGGACTGCCGGCGTGAGGCCCTTGCGGCAGGCAAGACTTTTTCGGTCAGGGGCCTGCCGGCCAGGCTGCGCGACCTGGCGTCGCTGTACGGCGTTGCCGAACTGCTTCCTGCCACGCCTTAAAGGCCAAGCAAGGGCGGGGCGGCGCTGCCGCCCCGCGCCAAGTAAAATCGTGGGCTCCCATGCCCGCGATCTCGTTCCAGTCTGTCTCCAAAACCTTTGCCACCCCGCGCGGGCCCCTCAAGGCACTCGATGGCGTGAGCTTTGACATCCAGCAAGGCGAATTCTTCGGCCTGCTTGGCCCCAATGGCGCGGGCAAGACCACCCTGATCAGCATCCTGGCCGGACTGGCGCGTGCCAGTTCCGGCAAGGTCAGCGTCTTGGGCAGCGACGTGCAGGCCAATTACGGCGACGCCCGCCGCAAGCTGGGCGTGGTGCCGCAGGAGCTGGTGTTTGACCCGTTTTTCAACGTGCGCGAAGCCCTGCGCTTCCAGTCCGGCTATTTCGGCGTAAAGAATAACGACGCCTGGATCAGCGAACTGCTGGAAAGCCTGGGTCTGGCCGACAAGGCCGGCTCCAACATGCGCCAGCTCTCGGGCGGCATGAAGCGCCGGGTGCTGGTGGCGCAGGCCCTGGTGCACAAGCCACCGGTGATCGTGCTGGACGAGCCCACCGCCGGCGTTGACGTGGAACTGCGCCAGACGTTGTGGCAGTTCATCGCCCGGCTGAACAAGCAGGGGCATACGGTCCTGCTGACAACCCACTATCTGGAAGAGGCCGAAGCCCTGTGCAGCCGTCTGGCCATGCTCAAGAACGGCCGCGTGGTGGCACTGGAGCGCACCAGCGAGCTGCTCAAGGCAGCATCGAGCAATGTGCTGCGCTTCAAGATCGACAGCGAGCTGCCGCCCGAATTCGCCGGCAAGGCCCGGGTTACCGGCCGCATCGTGCAGTTGCCTGCGCATGACGCGCACGAGATCGAGCAGTACCTGGCGATCATCCGCCAGGCCGGCCTCAAGGTTGAAGACGTCGAGATCCGCAAGGCGGACCTTGAAGACGTGTTCATCGACGTGATGGCCGCAGAGCAAAAGGCAGCAGCATGAGCGGCTGGCAGATGTTGCTCTACAAAGAGGTGCTTCGCTTCTGGAAAGTGGGCTTCCAGACCGTGGCCGCGCCGGTGCTCACGGCCATGCTGTACCTGCTGATCTTCGGGCATGTGCTGGAAGATCACGTCAAGGTCTATGGCACTGTCAGCTACACCGCCTTTCTCGTCCCGGGGCTGGTGATGATGAGCGTGCTGCAGAACGCCTTTGCCAACAGTTCCTCGTCCATCATCCAGAGCAAGATCATGGGCAGCATGGTGTTCGTGCTGCTCACCCCGCTGTCGCACTGGAGCTGGTTTGTGGCCTACGTCGGCTCGTCCATCGTGCGCGGGCTGGCCGTGGGGCTGGGCGTGCTGGCAGTGACTTCGCTTTTCGCCGTGCCCGCCTTTGTAGCGCCGCTGTGGATTCTGGTTTTTGCAATCCTGGGCGCCGCCATGCTGGGCGCGCTCGGACTGATCGCCGGGCTGTGGGCCGAAAAATTCGACCAGATGGCGGCGTTCCAGAATTTCGTGATCATGCCCATGACCTTCCTGTCGGGCGTCTTCTATTCGATCCATTCGCTGCCCGCCTTCTGGCAGGGCATCAGCCACCTCAACCCGTTTTTCTACATGATCGACGGCTTTCGCTACGGCTTCTTCGGCGTCAGCGATGTGTCGCCCTGGCTGAGCCTGGCCATCGTCGGCACGGCGCTGCTGGTGGTGAGCGCCATCGCGGTCAACCTGCTGCGCATCGGCTACAAAATAAGGGGTTGACCATGACCGCTGACGAACTCCAATCCATCATCGCCGCCGGGCTGCCTTGCGAGCATCTTCAAGTCGAGGGGGACGGCCGCCATTGGAGCGCCGTCATCGTCTCGGGCGAATTCGAAGGCAAACGCCTGATCCAGCGCCACCAGCGCGTTTACGCCACGCTGGGTGCGAGAATGCAGACTGACGAGGTGCATGCCTTGTCGATGAAGACTTTTACGCCCGCTGAATGGGCGACCCAACCACACTGAGCTTTCATGGATAAATTGCTGATTCGCGGTGGAAAACAACTCCACGGCGAGGTCCGGATATCCGGCGCCAAGAACGCGGCACTGCCCGAGTTGTGCGCCACGCTGCTCACCGCCAGCCCGGTGACTCTGCAGAACGTGCCGCGCCTGCAGGACGTGGCCACCATGCTCAAGCTGATCCGCAACATGGGCGTGCAGGTCGAGCGTGCCGATGACGGCTCCGTGAAGATCGACGCGTCCACTTTGAGCTCGCCCGAGGCGCCTTACGAACTGGTCAAGACCATGCGCGCTTCGGTGCTGGCGCTGGGCCCGCTGCTGGCGCGCTTCGGCGAAGCCACGGTGTCGCTGCCCGGTGGCTGCGCCATCGGCTCGCGGCCGGTGGACCAGCACATCAAGGGCCTGCAGGCCATGGGCGCCGAGATCGTGGTCGAGCACGGCTACATGATCGCCAGGCTGCCCAAGGGCGCCACGCGCCTGAAGGGCGCCAGCATCCGCACCGACATGGTCACCGTGACGGGTACCGAGAATTTCCTGATGGCCGCGACGCTGGCCGAGGGCGAAACCATTCTGGAGAACGCGGCGCAGGAGCCGGAGATCACCGACCTGGCCGAAATGCTCATCAAGATGGGCGCGAAGATCGACGGCCAGGGCACCCGCCGCCTCACCGTCCAGGGTGTGGAAAAGCTCGATGGCTGCACGCACGAAGTGGTGGCCGACCGCATTGAGGCAGGCACCTTCCTGTGTGCCGTGGCGGCCACGGGCGGCGACGTGGTTCTGCGCCATGGCCGCGCCGACCACCTGGACGCCGTGATCGAGAAGCTGCGTGACGCCGGCGCCAGCGTGGCGGCCGTCGAAGGCGGCATCCACCTGCATTCGCAGGGGCGCCTGGTAGCCCAGAGCTTCCGCACCACCGAATACCCGGGTTTCCCGACCGACATGCAAGCGCAGTTCATGGCGCTGAACGTGATCGCCGAGGGCCCGTCGAAGGTGACCGAAACCATCTTCGAGAACCGCTTCATGCACGTCAACGAGATGGTGCGCCTGGGCGCCAACATCCAGATCGACGGCAAGTTCGCTGTAATCGAGGGGGTTGAAAGGCTCTCGGGTGCGACCGTGATGGCGACCGACCTGCGCGCCTCAGCCAGTCTCGTGATCGCCGGCCTGGTGGCGCAGGGCGAAACCATGATCGACCGCATCTACCACCTGGACCGCGGCTACGACCAGATGGAAGCCAAGCTGCGCGCCATCGGGGCCGACATCGAGCGTATCAAATCGTGAACTCCATGATCACCCTGGCCTTGTCCAAAGGCCGCATCTTTGAAGAAACCCTTCCGCTGCTCAAGGCCGCCGGCATCGAGGTGCTGGACGACCCGGAAAAGTCGCGCAAGCTGATCCTGGCGACCAACCGCGACGACGTGCGCGTGGTGCTGGTGCGCGCCACCGACGTGCCCACTTACGTGCAGTACGGCGGCGCCGACCTGGGCGTGGTGGGCAAGGACACGCTGCTGGAGACGGGCAGCCAAGGCCTGTACCAGCCGCTGGACCTGCAGATCGCCAAGTGCCGCATCAGTGTGGCGGTGCGCGATGACTTCGACTACGCCAGCGCCGTCAAGCAGGGCTCGCGCCTGACGGTGGCCACCAAGTACGTGGCCATCGCCCGCGAATTCTTCGCCGCCAAGGGCGTGCACGTGGACCTCATCAAGCTCTACGGCAGCATGGAATTGGCGCCGCTGACCGGCCTGGCCGATGCCATCGTCGACCTGGTGTCCACCGGCAGCACCCTCAAGGCCAACCACCTGGTCGAGGTCGAGCGCATCATGGACATCAGCTCGCGGCTGGTGATCAACCAGGCCGCGCTCAAGTTGAAGCAAGCGCCTTTGCGCGCGATGATCGATGCCTTCGCCGGGGCGATCGGCAAGAACTGACGCTATGAGTTTTGTAGCTGCTCCTGTACGCCTGGAAACCTCGCAAGCCGATTTCGAGGAGAAATTCAAGGCGCGGCTGCACTGGTCGGCCGATACCGACGCGCAGGTCGAGCAGGCGGTCACCGACATCCTGGCCGACGTGAAGGCCCGCGGCGACGCGGCGGTTCTGGAATACACCAACCGTTTCGACGGCCTGGGCGCGCAGTCCCTCACGCAGCTGGAGCTGACGCAGGCCGAACTCAAGATCGCCTTCGACGGGCTGCCGGCCGGGCAGCGTGATGCCCTGCAGGCAGCGGCCAGGCGTGTGCGCAGCTACCACGAGGCCCAGAAGAGGGCCAACGGCGAAAGCTGGAGCTACCGCGACTCCGACGGCTCACTGCTTGGACAGAAAGTCACGCCGCTGGACCGCGTGGGCATCTACGTGCCCGGCGGCAAGGCGGCCTACCCGTCATC
>CALRME020000070.1:0-9170 GCA_943369045.1 Sphingobacterium thalpophilum | reverse complement strand
CATGGAAATCAGCGACAACGGCGGCGGCTTCGCACCGGCCGACCTGCGCAAACCCGGCTCGCTGGGCCTGCGCGGCCTGTCCGAACGCGCCCGCGCCGTCGACGGCCACGTCGACATCTCCTGTGAAGGCGGCAGCACCACGCTCATGCTATGGGTGCCGCTGACGGCCGGGGCGGGGCCACAAGGCCTGGAGGCCATCGCATGACCCGCATGGAGGCACCGGCATGATCCGCGTCATCCTGCTGGACGACCACGCGCTGATCCGCCGCGGCATGCGAGACGTGCTCAGCGAGGAGCCCGGCTTCGAGATCACCGGCGAGGCCGGCTCGAACGACGAGCTGCAGGCGCTGCTGGCGACCACGCCGTGCGATGTGCTGTTGCTGGACATCAACCTGCCCGGCCCGTCGGGCCTGGAGGTTCTCCAGATACTGGGCGAGCAGCCGCAGGCGCCGCGCGCGCTGGTGGTTTCCATGTACCCGGAAGACCAGTACGCGGTGAAGTCGCTGCGTTCGGGCGCCTGGGGCTATGTCAACAAGTCCGCCGATTCGTCGGTGCTGGTCGAGGCCGTGCGCTCCGTGGCGCAGGGCCGAAAGTACATCTCGCCGGCGATCGCCGCGCTGCTGGTCGAACGGCTGGTCTCACCCGAGCCGGCGCTTGCGCACCAGCGCCTGTCCGAACGCGAGCTGCAGATGATGATGCTGATCTCGCAGGGCGTGAAACTGCCCGACATTGCCGCCCAGCTGGACGTCTCGCCCAAGACAGTGAGCGTCTACCGGGCACGCCTGCTGGAGAAAATGAAGTTTTCCACCAACGCGGAAATGGCGCACTACGCGGTCAAGCACGGCCTGATGGCGTAACGCCCCAGGAAGCGCGCGCCCGATCCGGATTAAGCGGACATCAGCGCGGCCAGCGTCGCACGGGCATGGCTGCGGATGCGGGGCATGGCCCGCATCGCGCCATCGGCGTCGCCGCCCTGCAGCGCGGCTTCCATGTCGCGCGCAGCCTGCGACAGTTCTCTGTCCTGCATCATCGCGGCGCCACCGGCCATCTTGTGGGCAAGGGCCTGCATCTGCCGCGCGTCGCCGGCCTGCATGGCCTGGCGCAGCGATTCGAGCTGGCCGGAGAGTGATTCGCTGTACATCGCCACCATGCTGCCGCGTACCGGTGCCGGCAGCTGGCCCAGCAGGGCGAACATGCTTTGGAGGGAGTCGTTGCTATTCATGAGCGCCTGCCGTTTCGCGGTGTTCAGGGGCTGCGGCGCTCTGGCGAAGCACCTGGCCGATCAGATCGCACATCTCCTCGATGCCCCGGGGTTTGTCGAACAGTTCGCGGACACCGGCCCGGGCCGCTCCTTCACGCAACTCATCGGTCAGGTAGCCCGAAGCCAGGATCACGGGAAGACCGGGCCGCAGGCGGCCGACTTCGCGGGCCACGTCCAGGCCCGACTTGCCGGGCATGTTGTAGTCGCTAACCACCAGGTCCACGTCGCCGGCGTGCGCGCGCAGGAACTCCAGCGCTGCGTGCGCGTCCTCAAAGCCGGTGACGCGATAGTCGCGGGCCTGCAGCGAGGCTTTCATCATGAACACCATGGCGGCGTAGTCGTCGATGTAGAGCACGTGCTGTCCCGAGCCCATCGCGGCCAGCGGCGCGGGCTGCGACACGCCGGTGTCGGCGTCACCCGCGCAGGGCGTGGCCAGCGGCAGGATGATCTCGAAGGTGGTGCCCTGGCCCTTGCGGCTGCGCACGGAAATCCGGCCCTGGTGTGCCTGCACGATGCCGTGCACCACGGGCAGGCCCAGGCCGGTGCCCTCACCCTTGGCCTTGGTGGTGAAAAAGGGTTCGAAGATGCGCTGCACAGTGGACTCGTCCATGCCGCAGCCGTCGTCGCTGACTTCCAGCCGCGCTTCGCGCTCATTGTGGGCGGCCAGCGTGATGTCGATGCGGCCCGGGTGGCTGCCCAGCGCCTGCCAGGCGTTGGTGCCCAGGTTCATCAGCACCTGGCTGATCTGGGTGGCGTCGGCTTCCACGTGCAGGTGCCGGGCAGGAAGATGGTGGTTGATGGCGATGCCCGAGGGCAGCGTGGCGCGCAGCAGCTGCACGGTTTCCTCGATCAGGGGCTGCAAGGGCTGGCAGGTAAACACCGCCGGCTGCCGGCGGCTGAATGCCATGATCCGCTGCACCAGGTCGCGTGCGCGCAGGCCGGCCTTGCTGATCTCCTCGACAAAGACCTGGGCCGAGGCGGCATCGCCCAGGCTGGCCCGGGCCAATGCGGCGTTGCCCAGGATGGCGGCAACGATGTTGTTGAAGTCATGGGCGATGCCGCCGGCCATGGTACCCAGGGCTTCCATCTTCTGGGACTCGCGCAGCTGCGATTCCAGCGCGGTGCGCACCCGCTCCAGCGCCTGCCGGTCGGTCAGGTCACGCAGCGTGATGGAAAACAGCTCCCGGCCGTTGACCTCGATGCGCGACATTGCGGCTTCCACCGGGAATTCGTCACCGGCTGACCGCAGCGCCGTGATGTGGCCGCCTGTGCAGCCCGTGCCGCGCACGACACGCCCCGCCTGGGCGGCACGAATCATCGCCACGCCCTGCGGCAGGAAGCGGTCCAGCGGAGAGCCCAGCGCGTCGGTGCGGCGGCAGCCGAACATGGCCCCGGCCGATTCATTGAACACAACGATGCGGTGCGTGGTGTCGATGGTGATGATCGCATCCATGGCCGAATCGATGATGGCGGCCAGCTGCGATTCGCTCGCGTTAAGTGCCTGCTCGGCTTCCTTTTGCGCGGTGATGTCGCGGCCTATGCCGCGGTAGCCGCGCAGGCGCCCGCGGGCGTCGGTCCAGGGCTCGCCGCTGACCACGATGTAATGCCTGCGGCCTGCGGCGTCGCGCCAGCACAACTCCAGGTCCTGGAAGGCGGCGTTGCGCTCGAACGCGGCCCGCAGGGCCCGCGAGCCGGCATCGCCGGCGTCGACGCCGGCAAGTTCCTCCCAGGTCCGCCCGAGCACGTTCACCCGCGGCATGCCGGGGTGGCGCGGCGCCGTCACCAGCTCCGTGAATCGGCGGTGCAAGTCGGTCTCGAAGTACCAGTCGGTGGACATCTGGGCCAGCGCGCTGAAACGCTCGTCCATGCGGTCCGCGCACCCGCGTGAGCGACGCGCCACAAGCGAAACGGCCTGTGACAGCCATCGTGCGAGGCGGGGCAACCGTTGATCCGTCATGAACTGCATTACTCCTCACGGCTTTTGCCATGTACGAGAATGATTGTCCCGGCGGCGCGCCGGCAGCATGGCTTGATAAGCGGTGCTTTCCCGGCCTTTTCCCACGCGAACCTTACAAATGGCGAACTACCTGATCGGCGATGTGCAGGGCTGCGATGAAGCCCTGGGCAGACTCCTGCAAACCATGGCTTTTTCCCCCAGCCGGGACACGCTTTACCTGCTGGGCGACCTGGTCAACCGGGGGCCCGATTCGGCCGCCGTCCTCAGGCGCCTGATGGGTTACGGAAATGCCGCGCAGTGCCTGCTGGGCAACCACGACCTGAGCCTGCTGGCCGTCGCGCACGGCAAGCGGGCGCCCCACCGCAGCGACACCATGGACAGCGTGCTGCTGGCGCCCGACCGGGCCGCGTTGCTGGAATGGCTGGGCACGCAGCGCATGGCCATCCATGCGCGCGGCATTCTGATGGTTCACGGCGGCGTTTTGCCACAGTGGGATGTGGCCCAGGTCATGGCACTGGCCGCCGAGGTCGAAACGGTGCTTCGCGGGCGGCAGGCGGCGGATTTCTTCGGCCACATGTATGGCAACGAGCCGGCGCAATGGAGCGATTCCCTGGCGGGCTACGACCGGCTGCGTGTCATTGTGAATGCGCTGACGCGGCTGCGCTACTGCACACCCGAGGGCGTGATGGACCTCAAGGCCGTGGGCGGCATTGATGGCGCGCCCCGGGGTTACGTGCCCTGGTTCGAGGTGCCCCACCGCAAGGCAGCCGCAGACACCATCGCCTTCGGCCATTGGTCCCAACTCGGCTGGCTGCGCCGGCCGGGCATCATTTCACTGGATACGGGCTGTGTCTGGGGAGGCTGCCTGAGCGCCCTGAAGCTGGGCGAAGGCGCGGCGGATCACGAACTGGTCCAGGTCAAGTGCGAACAGGCGCAAAAGCCCGGAGACTAGGTCGTCGCCTTGAACAGCGCCGCCACCTTGCGCTTTGGCTTGATGTTGGCGGAGATGCGGTTGCCGGCCGGTTTGGCGTTGGCTTCCCATGCGGGCGGCGCATCCACCGAAGGCGTTTCGTAGGGCTGGTCGAAGAACGGGTCGCGTGGCGCCTGCGGCGGGCGGTATTCGCGCGGCGGGCGGGCCGGTCGTGCGGGCGCGGTGTCGAGCGCGTCACGCGGGTCGCCCGTTTCGCCGGCTTCGCGCCAGGCGCGGCGGCCGTCGTTGATGCGGCCGCGCGGGCGGTCTTCCTCGAACTCAACGGCTTCCAGCTCGATCTTGCGCTTGAGCAGTTTCTCGATGTCGCCCACCAGGCGCGCATCGCTGCCGGAGACAAAGGTCACGGCCAGGCCCGAAGCGCCGGCACGGCCTGTGCGGCCGATCCGGTGCACGTAGTCTTCGGCATTGAACGGCACGTCGAAATTGAACACCGCCGGCACGTCCTTGATGTCCAGGCCACGGGCAGCAACGTCGGTGGCCACCAGCAGGTCGACTTCGCCGGCCTTGAAGGCGGCCAGTGCCTTGAGGCGCTCGTCCTGGCTCTTGTCGCCGTGCAGCGCCGTGGTCTTGAGGCCTTCGCGTTCCAGCGAACGGGCCAGGCGGGCGCAGCCCAGCTTGCTGTTGACGAACACGAAAGCCTGGGTCAGGCCACGCTGCTGGACGATCTGCTTGAGCGCGCGGCGCTTGTCGTCGTCGCCCACGCTGTAGAAGTGCTGCTCCACCGTGGACGCCGTCTCGTTCGGGCGTGCCACTTCGATGGTGACCGGGTCCTGCAGGTAGCTGTTGGCCAGCCGCTTGATTTCGGGCGAGAAGGTGGCCGAGAACAGCAGCGTGGTGCGCTGCTTGGGCAGGTAGGACAGGATGCGCTGCAGGTCGGGCAGGAAGCCGATGTCGAGCATGCGGTCGGCTTCGTCAAGCACCACGTATTCGACCTGGTTGAGCACCGCGTTCTTGGCCTCGATGTGGTCCAGCAGTCGGCCGGGCGTGGCCACCAGCACTTCAACACCGCGCTTGAGCTCCAGCGTCTGCGGCTTCATGTCCATGCCACCGAACACCACCGCGCTGCGCAGGTTGGTGTACTTGGCATAGAGCTTGACCTGCTGGGCGACCTGGTCGGCCAGTTCGCGCGTGGGCAGCAACACCAGGGCACGCACAGGATGGCGCGCCGGCGAGGTTGAGGCGTTTTCGTGCTTGAGCAGGCGCTGCAGCAAGGGCAGCGAAAACGCCGCCGTCTTGCCGGTGCCCGTCTGGGCCGCGCCCATGACGTCCTTGCCTGTCAGGACGACAGGAATCGCCTGCTCCTGGATGGGGGTCATGGACTCGTAGCCCATTTCGGCCACGGCGCGTGCCAGCGGTTCTGCCAGCGATAGATTGGAAAAGGAGGAACTCATTACAGCCTCACATTGTCGCATGCGGCCATGACAGTCCGGAGTAACGGAATACGCGTCAAGGACCAGTAATCATCTGGTACTAAATATGTGACAAATTGATACCATTAGACGTATACTCCGCGCCCATGAGCGCAACCATGCCGCCGAGGCCAGGCGTCTACAGAAACAGTTTGGGATTCGAGTCGGTCTTCCAGCGCTCGCTGACCGACGAAATGGCTTCTGGCCGCTGGCAGGAACTCGTCGCCAACATGGGCGTCGACATGGCCGAGTCAGTGCGGCAGACCCTCGCGGGCCTGACCGAGCTGGCGCGCACGCACCGCATCGGCAAGCACGAGGCCAGGTGGCTGCAGGAGCCGCTGCAACGCCTCTACCAGGCCGGCGTGTCGGCGCAGAAGCTCTCGCACCTGGTGGACCGCTCGTCCACCGCCGCGCACGAGGCGGTCGCGCTCGATGAGCTGGTGGCCGACGCCGTGTCGCACCACCAGCAGAAATTCCCGACCCACAACATCGTGGCCGACCTGACGCAACTGGATGTGGTGGCCGAACCCGAAGCATTGGCCAGCGCCATGGACGCGCTGCTGGCCTGGGGCGTGCATCTGGGCCGCGAACTCAACGTGCGGCTCGTGCGCCACAAGGGCACGCCGCGTGGCGAGGTCTGGCTTCGCGTCAGCCGCCTGAACGACCGCGCCCATGAAACCCGGCACCTCAATTCCCTGAACTGGTACGTGCTGTGGCAACTGGCGCGGCTCAAGAGCGTCAAAGTGCGGCGCAAGGTCGAGGGCGACCGCATCCGCGTGATCGTGCAGTTCGACCGGGTGATGCACCAGCATTCGGGCATGGCCGTGCTGGAGATGGACCGGCAGGAGGAAACGCCCTCGTTTGACCCCGCGGTCACCGAAGTCTGGATGGTTCTGCCGCGAGGCAACCTCGCCTCCACCGTGATGGCCACGCTGCGCCCGCGGATCCGCAACCTGCGCGCGCTGGGCGACTTGCGCACACTGGCCGACAGCACCCTCGTGCCGCATTGCGTGGTCTCGACCTCTGAAATCCTGGACACCGAGGCTTTCCGATACTGGCGCCGCTGCGCCCAGGAAGTCGCGGGGCGGACCATCGCGGTGATCGAGATCACGCCAGTCACCAACGTGTTCGACGTCGGCGGTTTCGGCTCACGCAGCATGGCGCGCATCAGCGCATCTTCCGTGGCCGAACGGCTGGTGCCGGCCATCGTCTTCGAGATGAGCCACGTCTCGGGCGAAGCCCTTTAGCCCTGCGGACTAGAGGGTTCTGGCACTGAATGTGTCGCAGCCCTTGACCGCGCCGCCCTTGAGCCCTGTGGAGAACCAGCGCTGGCGTTGTGCGCTGCTGCCATGGGTGAAGCTCTCGGGCACGACGGCGCCGCCGCGCGAACCCTGAAGCGCATCGTCACCGATCTTCGAGGCCGCGTTCATCGCTTCTTCGACGTCGCCCTGCTCCAGGATCTGCCGCGCGTTCTGTGCGTGGTGCGCCCACACACCGGCCAGGCAATCGGCCTGCAGCTCGAGCTTGACGCTGAGCGCGTTGTATTGCGCTTCACTGACGCGGCTGCGCATCTGGTCCATTTTTTCGCTGATGCCCAGCAGGTTCTGCACGTGGTGGCCTACTTCATGGGCAATCACATAGGCCTGGGCGAAATCGCCCGGCGCACCGAGCCGGCTCTTGAGGGTTTCGTAGAAGCCCAGGTCGATGTAGACCTTCTGGTCGCCCGGGCAATAGAACGGGCCCATGGCCGACTGGCCCTGGCCGCAAGCCGTGCGGACCGCGCCGCGAAACAGCACCAGCTTGGGGTTGGCGTAGGAGCCGCCGGCCGCGCTGAACTGCTGCTTCCAGACGTCTTCGGTATCGGCCAGCACGGTGGAAACGAACTTGGCCATCTTGTCGTCGGCCGGCGGCGCATGGGCAGGTGCCTGCTGCACCTGGGGCGCGCCGCCACCGCCGCTGAGCAGGCTCAGGATGGTGAGCGGGTTGACACCGAACACCCAGCCGCCCACCAGCGCGATGACGATGGAGCCGATGCCGATGCTGCGGCCGCCCAGGCCAAAGCCGCCGCCTCCGCCGCCCGAGCCGCGCACGTCTTCAACGTTGTCTGATTCCCGGTTGCCTTCCCAGCGCATGTGTTTTTCCTGAGGTAGAGTGAAACGATGGTACGCGCTTCAAGGCCCACTGTGGGCCAACTCCCCGTGGTTCTTGTGTCAGGTTTTGACCCGTTCGGCGGCGACGCCGTCAATCCCAGCTGGCTGGCCGTGCAGCCCCTGCATGGAAAGCAGATTGCCGGGCACCGCGTGGTAGCAGCACAGTTGCCCACGGTTTTCGATCAATCGCTGGTGGCCTTGCGAAAGCTGTTGCTGATGCACCGGCCCGCACTGGTCATCTGCACCGGCCAGGCGGGCGGGCGGGCCGCGCTGTCGCTCGAACGGGTGGCCATTAACGTGAACGATGCCCGCATCGCCGACAACGCCGGCAGCCAGCCCATCGACACGCCGGTGGCGGCGAACGGACCGGCCGCCTACTTCAGCTCACTGCCAGTCAAGGCCATGCTGCAGGCGCTGCAAAAGGCCGGCATCAACGCGGAGGTGTCGCAGACGGCGGGCACTTTCGTCTGCAACCACGTTTTTTACGGCCTGATGCATGAGCTGGCGACGCGGCGCGGCTTTGCGGGTACGCGCGGCGGTTTCATACACGTTCCCTGGTTGCCTGAGCAGGGCCAGCCATCCATGAGCGTTGGGGAAATTACGCAGGGCCTGAAGCTGGCCATCCGCTGCGCCCTGACTACCTCGTCGGACATCCGCAAGGGCGCCGGCGCGCTGGACTAAGCGCCCATCACGCCGTATTCGCCGCCTTTTTCCACGGCACGCCTGTAGGCCGGCCGCGCATGGATACGGGACAGGAAGGCCATCAGCTTCGGGCGGCTTCCATTCAATCCGCCCCGTGCGGCCGCGGCTTCCAGCGGAAAGCTCATCTGGATGTCGGCGCCGCTCAGTTCCTCGCCGGCAAACCAGGTAGTCCGGCCGAGCTCGGCTTCGAGGTAGTCAAGGTGCTGGTTGATCTGCGGCACGATGAACGAGCTCTTTGCCTTGCCGGCAATGGCTTTGACAATCGGTTTGACAAAGAATGGAACCCTGGTTTTTTCAATCTGGTCGAATACCAGCTTGAGCAGCAGCGGCGGCATGGCCGAGCCTTCGGCATAGTGCATCCAGTAGCGGTAACGCAGGCGCTCCGGCGAGGCAACAGGCGGGACCAGCCGTCCGTCGCCGTAGGTGTCGATGAGGTACTCGACGATGGCGCCCGATTCGGCCAGCGTCAGTTCGCCGTCGGTGATGACGGGTGACTTTCCCAGCGGGTGTACAGCGCGCAATTCGGGCGGTGCCAGCATGGTCTTGCTGTCGCGCTGGTAGCGCTTGATCTCGTAGGCCAGCCCCAGCTCTTCCAGCAGCCACAGGACGCGTTGCGAACGTGAATTGTTCAGGTGGTGGACGACGATCATGAGGGCCTTTCGATGGGGACGGCCATGGTAAGCGAGCGCAAGCCTAGAAT
>CALRME020000069.1:0-9242 GCA_943369045.1 Sphingobacterium thalpophilum | reverse complement strand
CGTCACCAGCGTCGACAAGGCCAACGTGCTGGAAACCTTCCAGTTCTGGAAGGACGTGGTCACCGAGGTGCACAAGGACTACCCGGACGTGAAACTGGACCACATGTACGTGGACAACGCCGCCATGCAACTGGTCAAGCAGCCCAAGTTCTTCGACGTGGTGGTCACCGGCAACATGTTCGGCGACATCCTGTCGGACGAGGCCGCAATGCTGACCGGCTCCATCGGCATGCTGCCCTCGGCCAGCCTCAATTCCGGCAACCAGGGCCTGTACGAACCCAGCCATGGAAGCGCCCCCGACATCGCCGGCAAGGGCATTGCCAATCCTTTGGCTACAATATTGTCTGCCGCCATGATGCTCCGCTTCTCACTCAACCAGCCCCAGGCTGCCGACCGTATCGAGTCGGCGGTCAAGGCCGTGCTTGCGTCGGGACTGCGTACTGCGGACATCTACAGCGAAGGCACGACCAAGGTCGGCACCCGCGAAATGGGCGAAGCCGTCGTGGCCGCCATTACGAAAAAGACTACCAAGGGCTAGAAAGCTCCGGTTCGTCGCGCCCTTTCCCGGCCCGCACGAGCCGGGGAAACCAGATACCAACTTCTGAAAGGGCGATGCAAATGAAACTCTCGAACGGACAACAACCGCTGGTCGGCCTGGTCGGCTGGCGCGGCATGGTCGGCTCGGTCCTGATGGACCGCATGCAGGCCGAAGGCGACTTCGGCCTGATCGAGCCGATGTTCTTCTCGACTTCCAACACCGGCGGCAAGGCCCCGGCGATGGCGAAGAACGAGACTACGCTGAAAGACGCCTTCGACATCGAGGCCCTCAAGAAGTGCGACATCGTGATCACCGCGCAGGGCGGTGACTACACGAGCGAAGTCTTCCCCAAGCTGCGCGCCACCGGCTGGAACGGCCACTGGATTGACGCCGCTTCCACGCTGCGCATGAAGGATGACGCGATCATCATCCTGGACCCGGTCAATATGCCGGTCATCAAGAACGCACTGGCCAGGGGCGGACGAAACTGGATCGGCGGCAACTGCACCGTGAGCTGCATGCTGATGGGCGTGGGCGCGTTGTATAAGGCCGGCCTGGTGGAATGGATGAGCTCCATGACCTACCAGGCCGCGTCCGGCGGCGGCGCGCAGCACATGCGCGAGCTGCTGACGCAGTTCGGCACCATCAACAACGAAGTCAAGGCACTGCTGGACGACCCCAAGTCGGCCATCCTGGAGATCGACCGCAAGGTGCTGGCGCGCCAGCAGTCGCTGGCCGGCGACGAGATCGCCAACTTCGGCGTCCCGCTGGGCGGCTCGCTGATCCCCTGGATCGACAAGGATCTGGGCGACGGCATGAGCAAGGAAGAGTGGAAGGCCGGAGCCGAGACCAACAAGATCCTGGGCCAGGGCCCCGGTTTCGACGTGCCGGCCATCCCGGTTGATGGCTTCTGCGTGCGCGTGGGCGCCATGCGCTGCCACAGCCAGGCTCTGACTTTCAAGCTCAAGAAGGACGTGCCGCTGGCCGACATCGAACAACTCATCGCCAACGACAACGCCTGGGTCAAGTTCATACCCAACAACAAGGAAGCGACGCTCAAGGACCTGACGCCCGTGGCCGTGACCGGCACGCTAGGCATCCCGGTCGGCCGGGTGCGCAAACTGGCGATGGGGCCGGAGTATCTGGGCGCCTTCACCATCGGAGATCAACTGCTTTGGGGCGCGGCCGAACCGCTGCGCCGGATGCTGAGGATTTTGCTTGACGCATAATCCGCGCTGACTCGAAATCCAACGGCCTGTAACGGTGAGTTTCAGGCCGTTGTCGTATGGCAACACGCCGCACATGTAAGAGCCCGTCAGGGTATCGCGCCAGAGTTAAAAGCTGTCTCAGCTTGTCAGGCTAAGACATTGATGTTATGGTCCTTTTAGGATTTTCAGTCTCGAGGCGTTTGTCCGCATGATGAGAAAAATAGTGCCTGCAGACCGAGCAACGGGGGCGCAAAAAACGGTGGGGATGCCTCGGCAATGGCGCGCCTCCGCGCTTGCAATCGCCGCAGCCGTCCTGTTCGGTGCCGCCAGCCAGGACGCACAAGCCCTCGCGCTGGGCCGGGTCACGGTCCAGTCCGCCCTGGGTGAAGCCCTGCGGGCAGATATCGACATCCCTGACATCAACGCCGACGAAGTCGCGAGCCTGCGGGCCACCGTTGCTTCGCCCGATGCCTTCCGTGCCGCCGGCCTCGAGTACAGCCCGGCCATCGCCAACCTCCAGATCACGCTGCAGCGCCGCCCTGATGGCCGCTACTTCCTGCGCCTGACCAGCGACCGCCCGGTCAACGACCCGTTCATCGACCTGATCCTGGAAGCCAATTGGGCGTCCGGGCGCATCGTGCGCGATTACACGATGTTGTTCGACCCACCGAACCTGCGCCAGCCCGGCTCGCAACCCCCGGTAGCAGCGCAGGTTTCGCCAGTGGCGCCTCCCGCTGCGGCCGCTGCGACCGCAGCCCCGCCCCGTATTTCTGTGCCGGCTCCAGCTCCGGCTCCCGCAACACGTGTGCGGCCGCCAGTGACCGCCCAGGCGCCTGCACCCCAGGCTGCGCCTGCCGCGCCGCGCCCTGCCGGTGATGGCAAAAAAGTTACGGTGCAGCCTGGCGACACAGCCAGCAAGATCGCCTCGGCCAACAAGCCCTCCAGTATTTCCCTGGACCAGATGCTGGTCGCCCTGCTGCGCGCCAATCCTGATGCGTTCATTGGCGGCAATATCAACCGCCTCAAGGCCGGCGCCGTCATGGACGTGCCCAGCGCAGAACAGGCCTCAGCCATCTCCAGCGGCGAAGCCGCCCAGACCATCGTCGCGCAAAGCCGCGACTTCAATGAATTCCGCCGCAAGCTCGCCGAAGGCGTGCCTGCCAGCCAGATCGATTCGGCCAACCGCCAGGCCTCCGGCAAGGTCACGGCCCGCGTCGAAGACAAGAAGCCCTCCGCCGCAACGCCGGACAAGCTGACACTGTCCAAGGGCGCCATCGCCCAGCAGAACAAGGCGGCTGCCGCGGCCGACAAGATAGCCAAGGAACGTGCCGCCAAGGAAGCCGCCACCCGTGTGGCGGAACTCAACAAGAATCTGGCGGACCTCAACAAGCTCGGTGGCGCCAATACGGCTGCCGCAGGCAAGCCCGCCGCAGCTCCGGTTACCACGGCGCCAGCGGCAACCGCTGCCTCGGCTCCCAAGCCCGCCGTGGCAGTGCCAGCGCCCGCGCCCGTAGCATCCGCGCCGGCTCCGGCAACTGCCGCTTCGGCTCCCGCAAGTGCGCCGGCCGCCGCGGCGCCTGCGGCTGCACCCGTTGTTCCAGCTGCTTCCGCGCCCAAGCCCGTGGTTGCCGCCGTCAAACCGCCGGTGGCGCCCGCACCACCGGCTGAAACCAGCCTGGTCGACGACCTGCTGGAAAACCCCATCGTCCCTGCTGCTGCGGTAGGGCTGGTTGCATTGCTCGCCGGCTTCGGTGTTTACCGCGCCCGCCAGCGCAAGAAATCAACGCAGGTTGACAGTTCCTTCCTGGAAAGCCGCCTGCAGCCCGACTCGTTCTTCGGCGCCAGCGGCGGCCAGCGCATCGACACCAACGAAGGCGGCCCGACCGGGTCGTCCATGGTGTATTCGCCCAGCCAGCTCGATGCGGCGGGCGACGTGGACCCGGTGGCCGAGGCAGACGTCTACCTGGCTTACGGCCGCGACCTGCAGGCCGAGGAAATCCTCAAGGAAGCCCTGCGCACCAGCCCCGGGCGGGTGGCCATCCACGGCAAGTTGCTGGAGATCTATTCCAAGCGGCGCGACGCCCGCGCTTTCGAATCGGTTGCCACCGAGGCCTACAACCTCACGCAAGGCGAAGGCCCTGACTGGGAGCACATCTGCGAGCTGGGCCAGGAGCTCGACGCCTCCAATCCACTGTATCGTCCCGGCGGCCAGCCGGTCGAAGGCGGCGCGGCTCCGGCCATGGCGGCGGCTGCCACCGCCAGCAACTTCGCCACGGCTACCGCGACCCATGTGTTGCCCCAGGATGCCGCGCACTCACAACCCGGCGGCGGCGTGGACCTCGACCTGGACCTGGACTTTTCCCTGGGCGATGACGAGCCATCCGCCCCGATGGCCACGTCACCTGAATTGAGCACTGTCGCCATCCAGGCGAGCGAACCCACCGTGGCCTTCCATGCGCCGTCGGCGCCCACTCAACCCGTGCCACTTTCGATGGACATGGATTTCGGCAGCGCCACCGTTGCGCTGGATTCACCGATGTCGCTGGACCTGCCGCCGGTTACCGTGCCGGAGCCGGTTCGGCTGGACGCGCCCGACCTCACCCTCAACGAAAACAGCCTGGCTTTCGACCTGGATGTTCCGCCGGTGTCCGCCCCTTCTCCGGCGCAGGCCAAGGCAGCCGCTGCGGCGCCAGCGGCAGATTCGGGGATGATCGAATTCGACCTGGGCGCGCTGTCTCTCGACCTGGGCACGCCGGTCCCAGCCACCACCGCCAACGGCGGCGCCGCGGTTGATACTTCAGGCGCTCCCCTGAGTACCGCCGGCGCGCCACTGAGCACGGCCGGTTTTGACGTCGACTCAGGCGCAGACCCGCTGGCCACCAAGCTGGCGCTGGCCGAAGAGTTCAATGCCATTGGCGACCCCGATGGCGCGCGCAGCCTGGCCGAGGAAGTGGTGGCCGAAGCCTCAGGTGAGCTCAGGAGCCGTGCCCAGCGCTTCCTGGCCGAAATTGGCTAGGCTGAGAGCAGCTCTTTCCTCCACATCCGAACGGGCCTGCCCATGAGGTTGGCACTGGGCGTCAGCTACAACGGCGGGGCCTACGAAGGCTGGCAGAGCCAGTCTTCGGGCCAGACTGTCCAGGACAAGCTCGAAGCGGCGCTGGCGAGCTTCACCACACACCCTGTCTCCACCCTCTGCGCAGGCCGGACCGACTCAGGCGTGCATGGCCTGATGCAGGTGGTGCACTTTGACACCCCTCTCGGGCGCGAGCCTTCGTCCTGGGTGCGAGGCACCAACCGCTTCCTGCCGCCGGACATCGCCGTCCAGTGGGCACAGCACGTTCCGGACACCTTCCATTCACGCGCTTGCGCCACCTCGCGCCGCTACGCCTATGTGCTGCTGGAATCACCGGTGCGGCCCAGCGTGGACGCCGGGCGCGTCGGCTGGGCTTTCCGGCCGCTGGATGAGGCCGCCATGAAGCAGGCTGCCGCCTTGCTGCTGGGCGAGCACGACTTCACCTCGTTCCGTGCCTCGGCCTGCCAGGCGAAGTCGCCGGTCAAGACCCTGATGCGCGCGGACATCTCCCGGCGCGGCGCTTACTGGCGTTTCGAGTTCGAGGCCAACGCTTTCCTGCACCACATGATCCGCAACATGATGGGTTGCCTGCTGGTGGTTGGACAGGGCCAGCAACCGCCCAATTGGATCAGCCAGGTGCTGGCGGCCCGCGACCGTGACGCCGCCGCGCCCACCTTTTCTCCCGATGGCCTGTATTTCGTCGGCCCGGTCTACGACCCCAAATGGGGCCTGCCCAGCCGCACCGCTGCGTATGATTGGCTGCCATGAACGCGCCCCGTTTCACCCCCCAGCGCACCCGCGTCAAGGTCTGCGGCCTCACCCGCGAGCAGGACGTGGACGCGGCGGTGTCGGCGGGCGCCGACGCAGTAGGCTTCGTGATGTACGACAAGAGCCCGCGGCGCGTATCGCCGGCCCGGGCGGCGCAGCTGGCAAAGCGCCTGCCGCCGTTCGTCACTCCCGTGCTGCTGTTCGTCAATGAGACTAAGGACAACGTGGCGGCGGCATGCAGCCTTATTGCCAATGCCATGCTGCAGTTCCACGGCGACGAGACGCCGCAGGACTGCCAGGCTGCCAGCGGCAATGGCGCCCGCCCCTACATGCGGGCTGCCCGCATCCCGCTGGACGACGCCGAGCCGTTTGACTTGCTAAAATTCGCGCACGACTATTCACAAGCCCAGGCCATCCTGCTCGACGCCCACGTCGAAGGGTACGGCGGTGGCGGAAAAACATTCAATTGGTCACGTCTTCCTCCAAGCGCAGCCTGTCACCTCGTTTTGTCTGGTGGACTCACGCCTGCAAACGTGACCGATGGCATAGCCCAGGTGCGGCCGCGCTGCAAAACGCTGGCCGTTGATGTGAGCTCCGGCGTCGAGATTTCCAAGGGAATCAAGGACGCCGCCAAGATCCACGAGTTCATCGCGGCCGTGCGTGCCGCCGATGCGCTCATTGCCTGAAACGGTTTTCACATGCCTTCCTATCAACAGCCCGATGCGTCGGGCCACTTCGGAATTTACGGCGGGAGTTTCGTCAGTGAAACGCTGACGCATGCCATCAGCGAATTGCGGGACGCCTACGCGAAGTACCAGCACGACCCCGAATTCCTCGCCGAATTCAACTTCGAGCTCAAGCATTTCGTGGGCCGCCCCTCGCCGGTCTACCATGCCGCGCGCATGAGCCGGGAGCAGGGCGGCGCCCAGATTTACCTCAAGCGCGAGGACCTGAACCACACCGGCGCCCACAAGATCAACAACGTGATTGGCCAGGCCATGCTGGCCCGGCGCATGGGCAAGCCGCGCATCATTGCCGAGACCGGCGCCGGCCAGCACGGTGTGGCCACGGCCACCATCTGCGCGCGGTACGGCCTGGAGTGCGTGGTCTACATGGGCAGCGAGGACGTCAAGCGCCAGAGCCCCAACGTCTACCGCATGAACCTGCTGGGCGCCACTGTGGTGCCGGTGGAGTCGGGCAGCAAGACGCTCAAGGACGCGCTCAACGAGGCCATGCGCGACTGGGTCGCCAACGTGGACAACACCTTCTACATCATCGGCACCGTGGCCGGTCCGCACCCTTACCCGATGATGGTGCGCGACTTCCAGAGCGTGATCGGCAACGAGTGCCTGACGCAGATGCCCGAGCAGAACAACGGCCGCCAGCCGGACGTGGTAGTGGCCTGCGTGGGAGGCGGCAGCAACGCGATGGGCATCTTCCACCCCTACATTCCCTACGAAAAGACACGCCTGATCGGTGTGGAAGCCGCGGGTGAGGGGCTGGACAGCGGCCGCCATTCGGCTTCGCTGCAACGAGGCAGCGCGGGCGTGCTGCACGGCAACCGCACCTACATCCTGCAGGACGAGAACGGCCAGATCACCGAAACCCACAGCGTGAGCGCTGGCCTGGACTACCCGGGCGTGGGCCCCGAGCACGCCTGGCTCAAGGACATCGGCCGCGCTGAATACGTAGGCATCACCGACAAGGAGGCGCTGGAAGCCTTCCATTACCTGTGCCGCACCGAAGGCATCATCCCCGCGCTTGAATCAAGCCACGCCATTGCCTACGCCATGAAGCTGGCCAAAACCATGAAGACCGACCAGAGCATTCTGGTGAACCTGTCGGGCCGCGGCGACAAGGACATCGGCACAGTGGCCGACCTGGCCGGCGTCGACTTCTACGACCGGCCTTCCATGCGCGGCCTGCAGGTCAAGGGAGGCAAGGCATGACCCGCATCGCCGGCACCTTCGCGTCGCTCAAGACCGCCGGCCGCAAGGCCCTGATCCCCTACGTCACCGCAGGCTTTCCCTATGCCGACATCACGCCCGCGCTGATGCGCGGCATGGTCGAAGCAGGCGCCGACGTGATCGAGCTGGGCGTGCCGTTTTCCGACCCCATGGCCGACGGCCCAGTCATCCAGAAGGCGGGCGAAAAAGCGCTGGCCCTGGGCGTGGGCATGTCGCAGGTGCTGGACATGGTGCGCAGCTTCCGAAAGACTGACGGCAAGACCCCGGTGGTACTGATGGGCTATGCCAACCCGGTCGAGCGCTATGACCAGAAACACGGCCGGGACGCCTTCGTGCGCGATTCGGCTGCTGCTGGTGTCGATGGCATCCTGATCGTGGACTACCCGCCCGAGGAGTGCGAGGAGTTCGCCGCGAAACTGCGCGCGAACGGCATGGACCTGATCTTCCTGCTGGCGCCGACCAGCACCGACGAGCGCATGCAGCAGGTGGCGCGTGTCGCCAGCGGCTACGTCTACTACGTCTCGCTCAAGGGCGTGACCGGCGCCGGCAACCTCGACACCGGCGCGGTGGAGCTGATGCTGCCGCGCATCCGCCAGCACGTGCATATCCCCGTGGGTGTGGGTTTTGGCATCCGCGATGCGGCCACTGCCAAAGCCATCGGCAAAGTGGCCGACGCGGTGGTGATCGGTACGAAGCTGATCCAGCTGATCGAAGACCAGCCGCACGAACGCGTCGCGGCCGTGGCCTCGGATTTCCTTCGCGGAATCCGTTCCGCGCTGGACGCATAATCACCCCCTGCCCGAAGCAAGGAGCACCCGATGAGTTGGCTTGAAAAACTTCTCCCGCCCAAGATCCAGCAGACCGACCCGGCCGACCGGCGCAGCGTCCCCGAGGGCCTGTGGGTCAAGTGCCCAAGCTGCGAGACGGTGCTCTACAAGACCGACCTGGAGCAGAACCAGAACGTCTGCCCCACCTGCAGCCACCACCACCGCATGGGCGCCCGCGCCCGGCTCGACAGCTTCCTGGACGCCGAAGGGCGCTATGAACTGGGCCAGGAAGTGCTGCCGGTAGATGCGCTCAAGTTCAAGGACAGCCGCAAGTACACCGAGCGGCTCAAGGAAGCGCTGGAAAACACGGGCGAAACCGATGCACTGGTAGTCATGGGCGGGGCCGTCCACAGCATCAGCCTGGTCGCCGCGGCTTTTGAGTTCGACTTCATGGGCGGCAGCATGGGCAGCGTTGTGGGCGAACGCTTCGTGCGAGGCGTCGAAGCTGCCATCGAGCAGAAAGTGCCCTTCCTGTGCTTTACCGCCACCGGCGGTGCGCGCATGCAGGAAGGCCTGCTGTCGCTGATGCAGATGGCCAAAACCAATGCTGCGCTGACACGCCTGGCCAAGAAGGGCCTGCCCTACATCAGCGTGCTGACCGACCCGACCATGGGCGGCGTGAGCGCCGGCTTCGCCTTCGTGGGCGACATCGTGATTGCCGAGCCCAAGGCGCTGATCGGTTTTGCCGGCCCGCGCGTGATCGAGTCCACCGTGCGCGTGACGCTGCCTGAAGGATTCCAGCGCGCGGAGTTCCTGCAGACCAAGGGCGCGGTCGACTTCATCTGCGACCGGCGCGAACTGCGCAAGACCGTGGCCAACGCGCTGGCCATGCTGCAGCGCCAGCCAGCCGACGCGGTCTCC
>CALRME020000068.1:0-9376 GCA_943369045.1 Sphingobacterium thalpophilum | reverse complement strand
TGGTAACCCGAGATGCTGATCGAGTTGAACTTGGGCATGTTCTGCGCCGTGTACTCGATGATGTCGCCGATGATGCGCATCGACGGTGCCGGCGGGTAGATGTAGGTGTTGCGGACCATGAACTCCTTGAGGATGTCGTTCTGGATGGTCCCGGAGAGCTTGTCCTGGCTCACGCCCTGCTCTTCCGCCGCCACGACATAACCGGCCAGCACCGGCAGCACCGCACCGTTCATCGTCATCGACACGGACACCTTGTCCAGCGGGATGCCGTCGAAAAGGATCTTCATGTCTTCCACGCTGTCGATGGCCACGCCCGCCTTGCCCACGTCGCCCGTGACGCGCGGATGGTCGCTGTCGTAGCCGCGATGCGTGGCCAGGTCGAATGCCACCGACACGCCCTGGCCGCCGCCGGCCAGGCCCTTGCGGTAGAAGGCATTCGATTCCTCGGCGGTCGAAAAGCCCGCGTATTGGCGGATGGTCCAGGGGCGCGCCGCGTACATGGTGGCCTGGGGGCCGCGCAGGTAGGGTTCGAAGCCCGGCAAGGTGTCGGTGTGTTCCAGGCCCGCGGTGTCCTGCGCCGTGTAGAGCGCCTTGACGGTGATGCCGTCCGGCGTCTGCCAGTTCAGGGCGCTCACATCGCCCCCGGGGGCTGACTTGGCAGCCGCCTTGTTCCATCGTTCCAGGTCGGCAGCGTTGCTCATGTGGGGTGTCTTGTCGGTCATAACCTTGCAATCTTCGCAAAAAACTTCGCAACCCACAACGGCTAAAATAGCAATCCACGGGCAATCGCCCATGCAAATTTGCGAGGTTTGCGAAGATGAGCAAAGCCTACATGGGCGTTCGCCTCAAAACGCTGCGGGAACAGCAGGGCCTGACCCAGGCCGCGCTGGCGGCGTCGCTGAAGATTTCGCCCAGCTACCTCAACCAGATTGAAAACGACCAGCGGCCGCTGACAGTGCCGGTCTTGCTGCGCCTGCAGGCGGCGCACGGCATCGACCTGCAGCTCTTCTCCGATGACGAAAACGCCCGGCGCCTGAGTGAACTGCAGCCGGTGTTCGCCGATACGGCGCAGGCCCACGCCGTGCCGCTGGCCGAGGCCAAGGTCGTCGCGTCCCAGTTGCCTTCGGTCGCCCGCGTCCTGCTGCACCTGCACACCCGCTCGCGCGCCATCGAGGAGCGCCTGTCGTCCATCGTGGCGGGGGCCGACGGCGACCGGCTCAGCGCCGACCCCGCCGCCCGGCTGCAGCCGGTCGATGAAGTGCGCGAATTCTTCTACGCCCGGCATCACCACATGGCTGTGCTGGACGAGGCCGCGGAACAGCTGCACACGGAGCTGATGCGCGGCCTGCCACCCGGCACGGTCAGCGCCGCCGAGCTGCGCTCGCGCCTGCTGGATCGGATGCAGAAAAAGCACGGCATCCGCGTGCGCCAGGACGCCACCAGCCGCACCTCCGACCAGGCGCTGCGCAGCTACGACGCGGCCACCGGCACGCTGTCGCTGGCGGCCGACATGGACCCGGGCCAGCAGGCTTTCCAGCTGGGTGTGCAACTCGCCTTCCTGGAAATGGGCGAGCAGATCGATGCCTTCACCACCGCCGAGTCGTTTACCACCTCGCAAGCGCGCAGCCTGGCACGGCTGGGGTTTGCCAACCACTTTGCGGGCGCATTGGTTCTGCCCAACCGGCTGCTGCAGGACACCGCCGAAGCACTGCGCTACGACATCGAGCTGCTCAGCGACCGCTTCGGCGTGAGCTTCGAGACCATAGGCCACCGGCTCTCAACCATGCGCCACGTTCCGGGCCGTGGCATCCCGTTTTTCTTTGTGCGGGTGGACCGCGCCGGCAATGTGTCCAAGCGCCAGTCCACGGCCGATTTCCACTTTTCCCGCCACGGCGGCACCTGCCCGCTCTGGAACGTGTACGAGGCCTTCTCGCAGCCCGGCGCCATCCTCACCCAGCTCTCGCGCATGCCCGACGGCCGCACTTACCTGTGGATCGCGCGCACCGTCGAGCACCGGCGCAGCGGCTACGGCACGCCCAGGCGCATGTTCGCCGTCGCCCTGGGCTGCGACGCCCGCTACGCCGACCGGCTGGTCTATGCCAAGGGCGTCAACCTGATCGACCCCGACGCGGCCACGCTGATCGGCGCCGGCTGCAAGGTCTGCGACCGCGCCGACTGCGCGCAGCGAGCCTTTCCGCCGCTGGGCCGCATGCTGCAGATCGACGAGAACCAGCGCGGCTTCGCGCCTTATGCTTCGGGGATGTAGGCCCAGGGCTTTGACGAACACATGCGCGACATCGACCCCGTTTCCATCCGCCTTTTCCTGGCCACGCTCGAAGAAGGCAGCATCGCCCGCGCTGCGGCGCGCGAGAGCATCGTTCCTTCGGCCGTGAGCAAGCGCATCTCCGAGATGGAGGCTGAACTGCGCGTGCCGCTGCTGGACCGCAGCGTCAAAGGCGTGCACCCCACGCCGGCAGGCGAGGCCTTCGCCCACCACGCCCGCACGCTGTTGCAGGGCATGGACCGCATGCAGCGCGAGATGGCCGGCTATGTGGACGGCGTGCGCGGCCTGATCAAGGTGCTGGCCAGCGTCACCTCGCTGTCGGGTGAACTGCCATCGGACATCATGCGGTTCCGGGCAGAGCGCCCGCAGATCGAGATCGACGTGGAAGAGCGCACCACGCCGCTCATCTACCGCAGCGTGCGCGAGGGCCTGGCCGACGTCGGCGTGGCTTCGGAGTTCGCCAGCCACGAAGGCCTGCAGGTGTTCCCGTACCGGCGCTATGCGCTCGCGGCCGTGTTGCCTGCCGGGCACCCGCTCTCGAACGAGCCGCAGCTGGTCTACTCTCAGCTGCTGGGCGACGACCTGGTCGAACTCGGCCGCGACAGCGGCATCACCCATGTATTCGACGATGCGGCGCGCGAGGCGCGCATGTCGCGCACCGTGCGGGCGCGCGTGAGCTCGTTCGAAACCATCTGCACACTGGTGGATCGAGGCCTGGGCGTGGGCGTGGCGCCGCTGTACCTGAAGGCGCCCAAGGAAAAGACCCTGGACGTGCGCTTTGTGCCGCTGGCCGATTCATGGGCGCAGCCACGCAGCTTTGTCGCCGTGCGTGACCTCGACACGCTCCCGCTTGCGGCCCGGGCTTTCGTTGCCCACCTGCGCGCCAGCGCCGGCGGCACGGACTGATTTCAGGGCTTGACTGGCGTCACAGTTTCGCGGATGACGCCGCCGCCCTCCACGCTGCCCTGCGTCGTGGTGGTCCCCGCGCCGCTGATGCGTTGCAGGCACGCCTGCTGGTCGGCTGCCGGTTGCGCCTTACAGCGGTCGGTGGCGTTCTGTGCTGCCTGGCCGGCGGCGGGGGTGTTCAGGTTGCCCTTTCCGGCTTCGGCCCGTGCGGCGCCGGCTTCGCGCAGACAGGTCGCCTTGTCCTGCGACGTCTGGCCGCCGTTGCAGCGGGCGACTTCGGCCTGGTAGCGTTGTTCGGCGGTCTGCGCGTGGGCGAATTGCGAGCCCATCATGGCGGCTGTGATGACGGCGAGTGAATATGCGGTGCGGACAAAATTGCTGAACATGGAGGTCTCCTGTGGATGGGCCTGCCGCAGTCTGGCCGGCCGCAATGGCCGGCGCTGTAGGAAACATTGCCTAATTGCGGTCGGCCATCTCATGCGGGGTCCGGGTTTCCACCAGCGTCTTCAAACGAGAGCGTCACGGTGCCGAACCACCACTTTTCCACTTGGCCGCAACGCGGGATCATCGGCCGATGACTGCTGCGCCCACCGATTCCCCTGCCTTTCTTCCCAACGACGAGTTGCCGCTGCGAGGCATCAAGGTGCTGGAGCTGTCCCACATGATCATGGGCCCGGCCGCCGGCCTGGTGCTGGCCGACCTGGGGGCCGAAGTGATCAAGGTCGAGCCGCTGGACGGAGACCGCACCCGCCGGCTCAAGGGCTCGGGCATCGGCTACTTCCCGGTGTTCAGCCGCAACAAGCAAAGCCTGGCGGTGGACCTGAAGTCGCCCGAAGGCCAGGCGCTGGTGCGCGAAGTGGCCCAGGGCTGTGACATGCTGATCGAGAACTTCCGTGACGACAGCCTCACGCAGTACGGGCTGGATTACGCCTCGCTGTCGGCCACCAACCCCGGCTTGATCTACGTGTCGCTCAAGGGTTTCCTCTCGGGGCCGTACAAACAGCGGACCGCCCTGGACGAAGTGGTGCAGATGATGGGCGGCATGGCCTACATCAACGGCAGCACCGGTGCGCCGCAGCGCGTCGCCCCCTCGGTCAACGACATCCTGGGCGGCACTTTTGGCGTGGTGGGCGCGCTGGCCGCGCTCAACGACCGCCAGCGCACCGGAAAAGGCCGCCACGTCCGCGCCGGACTGTTCGAAAACAACCTGCTGCTGGTGTCGCAGTTCATCGCCCAATACCAGCTCTCGGGCGCGCCGCCCATCCCGATGGGCGACAAGCGCACGCCGCCCTGGGGCGTCTATGACATTTTCGACACCGTGGACGGCCGGGTGTTCGTCGCCGTGGTGAGCGATGCCAACTGGCAGACCTTCTGCCGCAACTTCCTGCCCGAAGGCTGGTCCACCGACGCGCGCCTGAAAACAGCCATCCAGCGCGAGGCCGCGCGGCCCTGGCTGGTGCCCGCGGTGGCCGAAATCCTCAAGACCTGGAAGGTGGCCGAACTGTGCGCCGCACTGGAAGCCGCGGGCCTGTCCTACGGCCCGATCCGCCAGCCGCATGAACTGCTCGACGACCCGCACCTCAAGGCCGGTGGCGCGCTTATAGAAGCCACCATGCCCTGCGGCACCCAGGTAGCCACTGCCGCCCTGCCGATCGAATTCGACGGACAGAAGGCGGGCAAGCGGCTGGACCCGCAGCCCATAGGCGCGCAGACGCATTGCATCCTGCGTGGCCTGGGCATGAACGACGAGCGCATCGCGCAACTGGTGGCCCAGGGCGTGGTGGCTGTTTGACGATTGAATAAAACGACCGGAGACAAAGCATGAAAAGACGCGACTTCACCCTGACCGCCCTGGCCGGCCTCACCGGATTTTCCGGCGGCCTCGCCACCCTGCCCGCCTGGGCGCAAGCCTGGCCGGCCAAACCGATCCGCATGATCATTCCCTCTACGCCCGGCGGCGGCACCGACTTCACCGGCCGGCAGATCAGCACCAAGCTGGCCGAGATGAACGGCTGGCAGGTGGTGCCCGACAACCGCCCCGGCGCCGGCACAGCGCTGGGCCTGGCGGAAGCCGCGCGGGCCAAGCCCGAGGGCTACGACCTGGTCATCGCGCAGTCGGACAACGTCTCGCTGATCCCGCTGCTGATGAAGGTGGCCTACGACCCGATCAAGGACCTGACGCCGATCGCACTGGCCGCCGTCACACCGCTGATCGTGATCGTCAAGGACGATTCGCCCTTCAAGACCTTGGCCGACCTGATCAAAGCGGCCAAGGCGGAGCCGGGCAAGCTGACCTACGGTACCTCGGGCACCGGGGGCGGCGTGCATGTGGCCATGGAACTGCTGCAGATGACTGCTGGCTGCAAGATGCAGCACGTGCCCTACAAGGGTTCGACGCCGGCCCTGGCCGACCTGATGGGCGGCCACCTGAGCTTTGCCGGCTCGTCGATCTCCTCGGCCGCCACGCTGATCGCCTCCGGCAAGATCCGCGCGCTGGCCGTCACATCGGCCAAACGCAACGCCAGCCTGCCCGAGATCCCGACGGTGGCCGAGTTCGGCTACAAGGACTTCAACGCCATCAGCTTCTACGGCGTGATGGGCCCGGCCGGCCTGCCCGCACCCATCGTGCAGCGGCTCAATGCCGACATCAACAAGATCCTGCTCCGCCCCGACGTGAAGGAAGCCTTCCAGAAGCAGGGCTTTGACAGCTCCCCGGCCACGCCCGAAGAGTTCGCCGCGCTGATCCGCGCGGACATCGCCAAGTCGCGCGAGATCATCGCGTCGGCAAAGATCAAGGTCGAATAACCCAACGGGGAACCTGCATGGCACATGCCGTCACCATCTGTGAAGTCGGGCCGCGCGACGGCCTGCAAATGGCCCAGGGCCGCATGGCCACCGACACCAAGCTGCGCTGGATTGCGCAGCTGGCAGCATCGGGCCTGCGCGAGATCGAGGTCGGCAGCTTCGTCTCGCCGCGCATGATCCCGCAGATGGCCGACACCGGCGAGGTGGTGCGCGGCGCGCTGGCCATCGACGGCCTGACGGTCTGCGCCCTGGCCTGCAACCTCAAGGGTGCGATCGCCGCGCACGAGGCCGGCGCGCACGTGCTGGCCATCCCGATTTCGGTCAGCGACACGCACAGTCATGCCAACGTCAACAAGGGCACGGATGACCAGGTCGAGGAAGTGCGCAAGATCGTCGACTGGGTGCGCGCGCAATCGCGGCCGATGCGCATCGACGCGGCCGCGGCCACGGCGTTCGGCTGCTCGATGGAAGGCGACGTGGCGATCGAACGCGTCGTGAAGGTCGCCTCTGCGCTGGCGGGCACCGGCGTGGACCGGATCGCACTGGCAGACACCGTCGGCTATGCCAACCCGGCCCTGGTGCGCGACACCGTGCGCGCGGTGCAGGACGCCATTGGCAAGCGCCTGACCAAGCTGCATTTGCACGACACGCTGGGCCTGGGCCTGGCCAATGCGCTGGCCGGGCTGGAACAGGGCGTCTATGACTACGACAGCTGCCTGGCAGGCCTGGGCGGCTGCCCGTTCGCGCCCGGCGCCTCGGGCAACATCGTCACCGAAGACCTGGTGTTCATGCTCGAGAGCATGGGACACCGCACCGGCATTGACCTGCCGGCGTTGCTGGCCGCACGCGCGCTGCTGCGCGAAGCCCTTCCGGATGAAACCATGCGCAGCGGTGTTGCGGCGGCGGGGATTCCGCGCACCTTCCACCCGCAAGCGCTGGCAGCCTAGGCGGTGACCGTCACGCCCATGTCGCGAGCGATCGCGTCCTGGGTCCTGAGCAAGGCCGGCCCCACGGTGTCGACCAGCATCTTGCGCGGCAGCTTGTAGGCAGGCCCGCCGCAGCTCACGGCGTAGAGCTCACCGCGCGGGCCCCTGAGCGTGAAGCCGACTGCGTGGATGTCGGGGTGCCATTCGCCGAACGAGGTGCAAAAGCCCCTTTTGGCGTATTCGTCGATCGCCTGCTCCAGCCGCAGCTTCAACAGCTTCCACTGGCTGCCGGCATCCGCTTTCAGCTCTGCCATCAGCACCTCGCGTTCCGCAAGCGGCAACGCCGACAGGTAGGCGCGTCCCGAAGCGGAAGTTGCAATCGCCATGCGTGCGCCCACGCCCATGCGCGACAGGATCAGGGCCGTGCGCGGGTTGAGCGTGTCAATCATCAGGATGTCGAGCCCGTCGCGCACGCCCAGGTGCACGTTGGCACCGGCCAGCTCCGCGAGTTCGGCAAGGTGAACACGGGCATGGTTGCGGAAATCGAAATTGCGGAGGTAGGCATTGCCAAGATCCAGCAGCTGCGGCCCCAGGCTGTAGCGCTCGCTGTTGCCGGCCTGGCGCAGGTAGCCCGCGGTCACCAGCGTTGCAGCCAGCCGCGAAATCGTGGCTTTGGGGATGCCTGTTGCCTCGACCAGCTCGCGGTTGCTCAGCGGCTGTGCAGCGTCGGCCACGATGCGTACCAACGCCAAACCGCGCGCCAGTGCGGCGACTGCACCCACCTCGTCCTTTGCCTGTTCAGTCATGGCCCGCATTCTGCCTATTGGCGGGTCGGCTCAACATCGCTATATTTCGAAACATTGTTCCATTTTAATAAGAAACCCATGAGACAAAACCGCTTCATCGCCTCGACCCTCACCTTTGCCTTCGCTGCCCTGTCGCTGGCCGCAGCAATGCCCGCCGCAGCCCAGGACTTTCCCAAAGGCCCGGTCAAGATCATCATCCCCTTCCCACCGGGCGGCCCCACCGACACCGTCGGCCGTCTTATCGGCCAGAAGCTTTCCGAACTGTGGGGCCAGCCGGTCGTCATCGACTACAAGGCCGGCGCAGGCACAGCCATCGGTGTGGACTTCGTCGCCAAGTCGGCGCCCGACGGCTACACCTTTGGCATGGTCAATTCGTCGCTGGCGATCAACCCCTACCTGCGCAAGACCATGCCCTACCAGATCAAGGACATTGCCATGGTCACGCAGCTGGTCAACCTGCAGCAGGCTGTCGTCGCGCGCCCCGACGCGCCGTTCAACACACTGCCTGAGCTGATCGCCTACGCCAAGAAGAACCCAGGCAAGCTGACCTACGGAACGCCCGGCGCGGGCAGCACGACCCACCTGGGCGCCGAGCTGCTCAAGCGCGAGGCCGGTTTTGACATGCTGCACGCGCCCTACAAGGGCAGCGCGCCGGCGCACACCGAACTCATGGGCGGCCGCATCGACGTGGTGGTCGACCCGTTCCTCTCGGTCATTCCCTATGTGAAGGCCGGCCGCATGAAGATGATCGCCACGCTGGGCGATGCGCGCGTCCGCGGCTACGACTACCCCACCGCCGGCGAAACGGTCAAGGGCTTTTCCGTCATCGGGCTGCTTGGCTTCGTCGCGCCCGCCGCAACGCCCAAGGCCATCATTGCGAAGATCCAGGCCGACACCGCCAAAGTACTGGCCGACCCGGAAACGCGCAAACGCATCGAGGACCTGGGTATGGAAGTCGTGACCACCAGACCCGAACAGTTCGACGCGCTGATCCAGAGCGAAATGAAGCGCTGGTCGCGCGTGATCACAGAATCAAAGATCGAGGCTGAATAAGGACTGCGCCATGACACTGCATCTGAAGACCCTGCACCCGCTGTTCGCAGCCGAAGCCAGCGGCATCGACATCACCCAGCCGCTGTCGCTGGCGGACACCAAGGCGATCAACGCCGCGATGAACGAACACGCCGTCCTGGTGTTCCGCGGCCAGCCGCTCACGGCGCAGCAGCAGATCAATTTCGCCAAGTCGTTCGGCCCGCTCGATATCGGCCTCAAGCGCGTCTTCAAGCGGCCCGAGCGGCTGGAGGACGAGCGCCTGATCGACATCTCCAACGTCGATGTGCAGGGCAACGTGGCCAAACGCGACTCGCCCAAGAACCTGTCGAACTTTGCCAACCAGCTTTGGCACAGCGACAGCTCCTTCATGAACCCGCGCGCGGCCTATTCAATGCTGCACGCCGTGATCACGCCCAGCTGGGGCGGCAACACCGAGTTCGCCGACCTGCGCGCCGCCTATGACGCGCTGGACGAACGCACGAAGGACGAGATCCAGGGCCAGAGCGCCGAGCATTTCGCGCTGCACACCCGCCTGCTGCTGGGCGACGACGCCTACACCGACGCGCAGAAAAAAGAGATCCCGCCCGCCGTCTGGC
>CALRME020000067.1:0-9386 GCA_943369045.1 Sphingobacterium thalpophilum | reverse complement strand
ACTTCGAAGTCCTCGTACTCGTAGTCGAAGATCGAGGGCGGCTTGCGTTTGATGCTGAGCGTCGGGTACGCGAAGGGCTCGCGGCTCAACTGCAGTTCCACCTGTTCGTGGTGGTTGCTGTAGATGTGGCAGTCGCCGCCGGTCCAGATGAAGTCGCCCACGGCAAGATCGCATTGCTGCGCCACCATGTGCGTGAGCAGGGCGTAGCTTGCAATATTGAAAGGCACGCCCAGGAAGATGTCTGCGCTGCGCTGGTAAAGCTGGCAGCTGAGTCTTCCGTCGGCCACGTAGAACTGGAAAAACGCGTGGCAGGGCATCAAGGCCATCTTTGAAAGCTCGGCCACATTCCAGGCGCTCACGATGATGCGGCGCGAATCCGGATTGGTCTTGAGTGTCTTGATGACTTCGGCGATCTGGTCGATGTGGCCGCCGTCAGGTGTGGGCCAGCTGCGCCACTGCACGCCGTACACCGGGCCCAGGTCGCCATCGGGTTTGGCCCACTCGTTCCAGATCGTGACACCGCGCTCTGTCAGCCAATTGTTGTTGCTGGAGCCCTTGAGGAACCACAGCAGCTCGAGGATGATCGATTTGAGGTGGACCTTCTTGGTCGTCACCAGAGGGAAGCCCTCGTTCAGGTCGAAGCGCATCTGGTGGCCGAACACGCTTTTCGTGCCGGTGCCCGTGCGGTCGGTCTTGGGAGCGCCATGCGTGTAGACATGGCGCATGAAGTCTTCGTACTGGGAGCGTACGGGTCGGCTTGCAGAACTCATGGGCTCAATTATGCTCGGGCGCCTGTCGCACCACGCGCCCCGGGTTCAGGGTGTTCCGGGGGTCGAGCGAGCGCTTGATGGCGCGCATCATGTCCAGCGCCACGGGCGACTTGTGGTGCTCCAGTTTTTCCACTTTCAGGCTGCCCACGCCGTGCTCGGCCGAGATGGAGCCGCCGAAAGCCTGGACCGAGTCGTAGACGATGCTGTTGACGCGATCTTCCTGCTCGCGCAGGAAAGCCGGCGCGTCGTCCGCGTAGGCGCCGGTCGCGGGCGCCTGCACGTTGTAGTGCAGGTTGCCGTCGCCGAGGTGGCCGAAGTTCACCAGCCGCACGCCGGGGATGGCGTCGTTGAGCAGGCCATCGGTCACCCGGCAGAACTGCGCAATGCGCGAGACCGCAATGGAAATGTCGTGCTTGATGTTCAGGCCTTCCTCGGCCTGTGCCAGCGGAATGCTCTCGCGGATATGCCACAGTTGGTGAGCCTGGGAGAGGTTTTCCGCCACCACGGCATCGCTCACACAGCCGCTGTCCAGGGCCGTTTCAAGCAGGCGCTCGAACTGCTCACGCGCATGGCCTTCGGATTCGTGGTCGGAATTCTCCAGAAGCACGCAGAAAGGATGGGCGTCGTACAGCGGCACGCGCATCTGCGCAAAGTGCTTTGCCACCAGGCTGAGCGCAAACCGCCCCATTACCTCGAAGCCCGTGAGGCCCGCGCCCAGGTGCCTGTGTGCCAGACCCAGCAGCTGCACCGCGTGTTCCAGCGAGGGCACGGCGGCCCAAGCCGTGAGGGTCGCGGCCGGCAGCGGGTACAGCTTCATGGTCGCTGCGGTGATGATGCCCAGCGTGCCCTCGCTGCCGATGAACAAGTCCCGCAGGTCATACCCGGTGTTGTCCTTGCGCAGGCCCGACAGGCCTTCCCAGACCTCGCCCTGGGCGGTCACCACTTCCAGCCCCAGGCACAGCTCGCGGGAGTTGCCGTAGCGAACCACTTGCGTACCGCCTGCATTGGTCGCGAGGTTTCCGCCGATGACGCAGCTGCCTTCGGCGGCCAGACTGAGCGGGAAAAGGTAACCGGCTTTCTCCGCAGTTTCCTGCAATGTCTGCAGTACGCACCCGGCTTCCACTGTCATGGTCAGGTTGTCGGTATCGATGGCGCGGATCTTGTTCATGCGCTGCAGGCTGAGCACGATCTGTGTTCCCGAAACGTCAGGGGTGGAGCCGCCGACCAGGCCTGTGTTGCCGCCTTGCGGCACGATCGAAACGCCTGCTCCTGCGCAGGCCTTCACGACTGCGGCCACTTCTGCGGTGTTGCCAGGACGCACCACGGCCAGCGCCTTGCCGCGCAGCCGCTTGCGCCAGTCCTGCTCCCAGGCGCCCAGGTCGCCTTCGGTCAGTACGTTGGCCGCGCCGGCGATGCCGCGCAGCAAATCCAGCAGTGCATTCATTCGGGCACCTTGTTTTTGAGCCGCAACCGCACGTGAAGCACGCAGGCCGCAAAAAGGGCCACGCACAGTGCGATCTCGATCAGCGCCAGCCACGAACTGGGCCGCCGGTCACTCCAGGCCCGCACCACGCCTTCGGTGAAATAGAGCCAGACGACCAGGCTCACCCAGCGGTAGGTGTACATCCGGTTCTTGAGCAGCCCCGCCAGCGGGAAACAGAGCGGCAGCACCTTGACGGCCAGCCAGGTGCCGCCCGGCCGCACAGGCGCGAGCCACAGTTCCCAGGCCAGGCCCAGGACGATCAGACCGATCAGGCTGCCAACCGCCAGCGCGCGAGTGAATACGACGGCGCGGCTCGCGTCTTTCGCTTCGTAGGGGAGGGATTCGGGGCTGTCCATGGGCAATGGCATCATAGCGGCGATGAAACTTCAGGCCCTGCTGGACGACCTCTCGCGCTTCCCGTGGCGCAACACCGCGCTCACGCTGCGCGAGCGCTTCCGGGAAGACCGCCTGGGCCTGACGGCCAGCAGCCTCACATTCACGACCACCATCGCACTGGTGCCCTTTTTCACCGTGGCGCTGGCCCTGTTCACGGCCTTCCCGATGTTCTCCACTCTGCAGACCTCACTGCAGACCTGGCTGGTGCAAAGCCTGATTCCCGACACCATCTCGCGCCAGGTGCTGGGCTACCTCACGCAGTTCGCCGGGAAGGCCAGCAAGCTGGGTGCCCTGGGCCTGGGTGTCCTGTTCATCAGCGCACTCGCGTTGATCCTGACCATCGACCGCACGCTCAACAACATCTGGCGGGTCAAGCGGCCGCGGCCGCTGGCGCAGCGCGTGTTCATCTACTGGGCGACGATGACGCTCGGGCCGCTGTTGCTGGCCGCGAGCGTTACCATGACCTCGTACGTTGTGTCGGCTTCACGCGGACTGGTGGGGACCATGCCCGGCGGCGTGCGCTTCCTCCTGGACCTGACGGAGTTCCTGTTGATCGCGCTCGGCCTGGCTGCGCTTTACCGCTACGTACCCAACACCCACGTACGGCGCAGCCACGCGTGGTCCGGCGCCATCTTCGCGGCTGCAGGCATCGAGCTGGCCAAGAAGCTGCTGGCCGTCTACATCGGCATGGTGCCCACTTACTCGGCGGTGTACGGCGCTTTCGCCACCTTCCCGATCCTGCTGGTCTGGATCTACATGGCCTGGGTCATCGTGCTGCTGGGCGCCGTGATCGCGGCCTACCTGCCCAGCCTGATGGCCGGCGTGCTGCGGCGCGGCGGCGGCCACGGCTGGCAGTTCCAGCTGGCCCTCGAGGTGCTGCAGCTGTTGAACGTGGCGCGCACTACGGAGCGTCGCGGCATGGCCTCGGCCGAACTGGCTGCGGCGCTGCAGGTCGAGGCGCTGCAGCTGGAGCCGGTGCTGGAAATACTGGTGGCGCTGGACTGGATCGGCCGCGTGAACGAGGTGGAAGACGAGGACCGTACCCGTTACATCCTTCTTGCCGATGCGGAGTCCACGTCCCTGGCGCCCCTGATGCGGCACCTGCTGCTGCCTGCCACCGAAGCCACAGCGAAGTTGTGGAAAGCCGGTCGGTTTTCGTCCATTTACCTGCGCGACGTCGTGTGAGCCATGCGCGCGCCGCCCACCACTTTCGAGTGCGTTGAATTCACGGCGCTGCGTGAGCCCGGGCGCATCGCGCTTGTCGAAGACGGCCAGGAGTGGAGCTATGGCCACATCTACCGCAACCTGGTGCGCTTCACGCGGCTGCTGCACAGCATGGGCGTGGCGCGCGGCCAGCGCGTGGCGGTGTCGCGGCCCAGCCTGCAGATCCAGCTGCTGCTCCTGATCGCCTGCGAAAACCTGGGCGCAGTGACCTCACCTTTCGCTGGGGAGGGCGATACCGATGCGCAGGCGCTGTTCGCGCTGGTGGACTGGGTGTTCTCCGAAGTGCCGCAAACCTGTCCGCCGGGCGTGCAGTTCCGTTTCGTTGACCAGGCTTTCATTGCGCAGGTGGCACGCATCGATGCGGATGGGAGCACGCCGTATCCGCGCGTGTCGGCAGACTTCCATGAGCCGCAGCGCATCTCCCGTACCTCGGGCTCGTCGGGCCACTCGCGCTTCATGTTGATGACGCGCCATTGCCAGGAGCAGTGGGTGAGGCTGGCGATGGACACGGGCGCCTACACCAGCGAGTCCCGGCTGCTGCTGCACGGACCGCTGGTGATGAATTCCGCGTACACCCGCGCCTGCGCCTGCCTGCGGCTGGGCGCCGCCGTGCTGTCGGTGCCTGACGGCCAGGCTGCGGTCACGAGTTTTACGCACTTGTGGGGCCTGCCTCTGGCATTGGCCACACTCCTGGACGCCTTCCCGCCCGGTTACCGCGCTGCCGTGCCGGTCCGGGTCAATTCCACGGGTGGTTTTGTCACCGCCGTCTTGCGCGGCCGCATTGCGCAGGCGTTCGGCTCGGAGGTCATCAGCGGCTACGGTGCCAACGAGGCCGGAGGGGTTTGCCCGGACCTGGACTTGCAGGGCACGGGCCTGTTGTGGGCCGGCGCCGATGTTCGCATCGTTGATACACAGGGCCATGAGCTTCCCCAGGGCCAGGGCGGGATGATCGTCACGCGCACCCCCTGCATGACGGACGGCTACCTGGGTGACGCGCAGGCCTCGCAGGAGGCATTCCGCGACGGCTGGTTCCACACCGGCGACTGGGGAGCCCTCGTTGGTCCGCGCAGGCTGCGCGTGGACGGCCGCCATGACGACCTGATCAACGCGGGCGGACTCAAAGTGCCGGCTGTGCGCATCGAGGCGCGGATCCGTGCCCTTGCGGGTGTGCAGGACTGCGCCGTGCTGTCGGCCAACTTCGCTGGCGAAGGCGCGACCATCGGCATCGCGCTGGAACTGCAGGCCGGCGCGGATCGTGAAATGGTGCTGGCGCAGCTGAAAAAGGCGTTGGTGCTGGGCGCGGATGCTTCGGCGCAGGTGATGTTCGTCGATGCGCTGCCGCGGTTGAGCGAAGGCAAGCTGGACCGCCTGGCGCTGCGGCGGCTGTTCCGGCCTAGATCCTGACCTTGCCAGCCCAGATGTCGCGGTACATGGCCCAGTCGCCCATGAAGCTGTAGAGCGGGCGCTTGAAGCTGGCCGGCTTGTTCTTTTCGAAGCCGAAATGGCCGACCCACGCAAAACCGTAACCGCACAGGAGGCCGGCCAGCAGCCACAGCGGATTGCGAGTGGCAACCAGCATCGCCAGGCACAGCAGCGAAAGCGTCGAGCCCGCAAAATGCAGGCGGCGGCAGGTGAGGTTGCTGTGCTCGGTCAGGTAGAAAGGGTAGAACTGGGCGAAGCTCGAAAAGCTGCGCGGATCGACGGCAGGGCTGGCTGTGGTTGCGGCATCCATGGCTTGTCTCCTGTTTTGGCCAGTTTAGGCGATGAAGTCCTTCAGCGCGAAAAGCACGCCGTCCGGGTCTTCTGTCATGAGCTGGTGGCCGGCATTGAGCATCACCGTCTTCGCGCCAGGTGCCTTGGCCTGCAGCGGCTGGGCCATCCTGGGCAGCGTCATGGAGTCGTTGCGCCCCAGGATGAACAGCACGGGGCACTGCACCTTCTCCATCGCGAGCTCGCCGCCCTGGTAGTCGTCACACGCCTTGAAGCCGCGGTGAAACACGTTCACCTTGGTGTTGCTGGCCAGCACGCGTTTCATCAGTGCCCGGGAACCGCCGTACAGCCAGGTGCCGGGCCCCAGCGTGGAGGGCGGTGGCGCCAGCATGGAGTGCGAGAAGGTGTTGACCATGTCGATCGCCTTCATCGGGTTGTTCAGTGCGTTGTCCAGCAGGGCTGGCGACACCTTCATCGGGAAAGCTGTGCCCACCAGGGCCAGGTGGCTCACGCGTTCGGGCGCAGAGCCCGCTACCTGCAGTGCGGTGAGCGAGCCGAAGCTGTGCCCCACAAGCGCCGCCTTCCTCACACCCGCTGCGTCTAGCAGGGCGACGATGAATTTCGCGGCCTCTTCCACGGATTGCGGCGGCTCGCCGGCGCTACGGCAATGGCCCGGAAGGTCGGGTGCCAGCACATTGAAGCCGTGGTGCGCGAAGTAGCGCGTCTGCAGGATCCATACGCTGTGGTCATTGAGCACGCCATGGATGAAGACGACGGTGGGTTTTGCCGCGTCGAAGGGCTTGCCGCCGGTGTAGCAGTAAGTGTCGTGGCCGTTGACGGTCAATTTCATGAGGCCTTCTCCGCCGCCTTCAGTGCACGCTTCAAGTCGTCGATCAGGTCGTCCGGGTCTTCCAGGCCGATCGACAGGCGGATGGTGCCTTGCGTGATGCCGGCGCCCGACAGTGCCTCGTCTGTCATGCGGAAGTGCGTGGTGCTGGCGGGGTGGATCACCAGCGAGCGGCAGTCGCCCACGTTGGCCAGGTGGCTGAATACCTTGAGCGCCTCGATGAACTTCTTGCCCTGCTCGCGGTTGCCCTTCATGTCGAAGCTGAACACCGAACCCGCGCCCCTGGGCAGCAGCTTCCTTGCCAGCTCATGGCTGGCGTGGGTCTCGAGCATCGGGTGGCCGACACGTGAGACGAAAGGGTGGGCAGCCAGGAACTGCACCACCTTTTCGGTGTTGCTCATGTGCCGCGCCATGCGCAGCGGCAGCGTCTCGATGCCCTGCAGGATCAGCCAGGCGGTGTGCGGGCTCATGCTGGCGCCGAAGTCGCGCAGGCCTTCGCGGCGCGCCCGCAGCAGGAATGCGCCGATCGTCGATTCCTCGCTGAACACCATGTTGTGGAAGCCCTCGTAGGCCTGGGTCAATTCGGCGAAGCGGCCCGCCGTCTTGGGGCCTTCCCAGTCGAAGCTCCCGCCATCGACGACCACGCCGCCGATCACCGTGCCGTGGCCCGAAAGGAACTTGGTCGCCGAGTGGTAGACCAGGTCGGCGCCCAGGTCCAGCGGCTTCATCAGGTAAGGGGAGGTAAGGGTGGAGTCCACCAGTAGCGGCACGCCGGCCTCGTGGGCAATGGCACTGACGACGGGGATGTCCAGCACGTCCAGCCCGGGATTGCCCACCGTTTCGCCGAACAGGAGTTTGGTGTTGGGCCGGATGGCGGCTTTCCAGCCGTCGATGTCCCCGGGCTTGATGAAGGTGGTTTCTATACCGAAGCGCCGCATCGTGTAGTGCAGAAGGTTCTGCGAGCCGCCGTACAGCGCGGTGGACGCCACGATATGGGAGCCGGCGCCCATGACGGTCGCAATGCTGAGGTGCAAGGCCGCCTGGCCGCTGGCGGTGGCGATGGCGCCTATGCCGCCTTCCAGTGCCGAAACGCGCTGCTCCAGAACGGCATTGGTGGGGTTGCTGATGCGGCTGTAGACGTGGCCGGAGCGCTCCAGGTTGAACAGGGCCGCGGCATGGTCGCTGGACTCGAAGACGAAGGAGGTCGTCAGGTGGATCGGCACGGCGCGCGCGCCGGTCGCCGGGTCCGGTGACGCCCCGGCGTGCAGCGCCAGGGTGTCAAAGCCGGGGTCTGAGTAGCCGGGCATCGGGTTGTCTCCTCTGGGTCTCTATGGAACTGCCCCGGATTGTGGGCTATATTCTTCCGACGGGCCGTCCCCCGGGCATCAGTGAGGAGACCACCATGAAAGTCAGCGACATCCTGCGCGTCAAGGGCAACACCCTGTACACCGTCACGTCT
Source organism: Sphingobacterium thalpophilum (assembly GCA_943369045.1). Taxonomy (GTDB): domain Bacteria; phylum Pseudomonadota; class Gammaproteobacteria; order Burkholderiales; family Burkholderiaceae_C; genus Ramlibacter. The sequence continues at coordinate 1,497 of CALRME020000067.1, read as the reverse complement.
GACGAACCGCTGGCGCACGCCATCAACGTGATGGCCGAAAAGGACATTGGCTCACTGGTGGTGATGGACCACGGTGACCTGGTGGGCATGCTCACCTTCCGTGAAGTCATCCTGTGCATCGTCAAGAACGGCGGCGTCGTCGGCCAGACGCTGGTGCGCACCGCCATGGACGACCACCCGCTGACGTGCACCGCTGAAACCGAGCTCGATGAAGTGCGCCGGATGATGCTGGAGCGCCATGCCCGTTACATGCCGGTGATGGAGCGCCGCATGCTGATGGGAGTGATCAGTTTCTACGACGTGGCCAAGGCCGTCGTGGACAGCCAGAACTTCGAAAACAAGATGCTCAAGGCTTATATCCGCGACTGGCCGGGCGAAGAAGAGGCTGCGCGCCCCGCCGCCTGATCAGACGGGTGCGCCCGCCCGGGCGTGGTCGAGCAGGATCTGGCCCCGGTCGGTCAGCGCGAGACCGCCGTTGAGTCCCACGGTGATAAAGCCGTTCTCGTACAGCCGCTCCGAAAAATCCCCCTTGATCTCCTCGGGAAACGGGATCGGCTCACCGGACGCGAGCTGATGCAGCATGTCCAGTTCGGGCAGGGTAGGTATAAAGACGGGTGTGCTGTCTGGCATGGGGAACTCCTTGGCGGACCCAACCGCATGAAGCCATTCTGGCGCCAGCCACTGCCCGCGGGCCTCAGCCGGAACGCTGACCCCGTGTCGTCCCTGGATTACGCAAACTACGCTGTTGAAGCGTGCACGAAATCGCGTAGCCTCGGGTAGATCTGCTGGTTCCACTTGCGGCCGCTGAACACGCCGTAGTGGCCAACGCCAGTCTGGATGTGGTGGCTTTTCATGTAAGGCCGGATGCTGCTGCACATGTCCTGCGCCGCCACGGTCTGGCCCACCGAGCAGATGTCGTCGCGCTCGCCTTCGACCGTGAAAAGGGCGGTGCGGCGGATGGCGGTGCAGTCCACCCGGCGGCCGCGCACCATCAGCTTGCCCAGCGGCAGGTCGTAAGTCTGGAACACCTTTTCCACTGTCTCCAGGTAGAACTCGGCGGGCAAGTCGTTGACCGCCAGGTACTCGTCGTAGAACGTGCGGATGATGCTGGCCTTTTCCTCGTCGCCTTCCACCAGGTGCTGGTAGAGGTTGCGGAACTGCTGCTTGTGCCGCTCCAGGTTCATGCTCAGGAAGGCCGACAGTTGCACGAAGCCCGGGTAGACGCGGCGCATGTAGCCAGCATGGGGCAGCGGCACGTGGCTGATCAGGTTTTTCTCGAACCACTCGATGGGCTTGCTGGTCGCCAGCGTGTTCACGCCTGTGGGGTTGACGCGGCAGTCCACCGGACCGGCCATCAGCGTCAGGCTGCGCGGCTGGGCCGGATGGTCGTCCTCGGCCATCAGCGCCGTCGCTGCCAGGGCCGCCACGCAGGGCTGGCAGACCGCCACCACGTGGGCGCCCGGCCCGATGGTGGCGATGAACGTCATCATGTGCTCG
>CALRME020000066.1:0-9563 GCA_943369045.1 Sphingobacterium thalpophilum | reverse complement strand
TTCTAAAGGAGCCGCTTGCGCACCTGGGTCACGGCCACTTCGGCAACGATGACGACGGCGAAAACCGTCACCAGCACCGCCGCGACCCGGCTCCACTGGAAGAGATTCAAGGCGGTGTCCAGCACCACGCCGATGCCGCCGGCGCCTACCAGGCCCAGCACACCCGATTCGCGCACGTTGATGTCCCAGCGCAGCAGCACCACCGACCAGAACGCCGGCTTCACATGCGGCCAGTAGCCGTACCAGACCTGCGCGCCCCAGGAAGCGCCAGCCGCCTGCAGGGCCTCGATGGAGTCGCGCGGAGTCTGCTCCAGCGCCTCGGCCAGCAGCTTGCCGGTGAAACCCACCGAGCGGAAGGCGATGGCCAGCATGCCGGCCAGCGGCCCGGGCCCGAAGATGGCCACGAACAGCAGCGCCCACACCAGCGAGTTGACCGAGCGGCTGGACACCAGCACCAGGCGCGAGATGAAGCTGGCGATGCGGCTGGGCACCAGGTTGGATGCACCCATCAGCCCGAAGGGAATGGCCAGCAGCAGCGAGCCGATGGTGCCCAGCGTGGCCATGTGCAGCGTTTCCATCAGCGCCGGGTGGATGGCCTGAGGGTAATGCGACCAGGCGATGGGCCACATGCGCGAGACCATGTCGCCCATCTGCTCGGGCGCGTCGTAGAGGAATTCGGGGATGACCTGGACGGAGCGCAGCGACTGCACAACCGCCAGCACCACCGCGAGCGTGACGCCGTAGCGCATCACGGATTGCGCCGGGCTGAAGCGCTTCCAGGCGAAGGCGGAGGATTCAGACATGGAGCGCCTTTCGCACCGCGTTGACCACCAGCTCGCCCGCCACGATGATGGCCACAATGGTTGCCAGGATGGTGAAGACAAAGTCGTAGTCAAAGCGCTGGAAGGCCGAGAACAGCGCACCGCCTATGCCGCCCGCACCCACGATGCCCACCATGGTGGAATTGCGCAGGTTCGAGTCGAGCTGGTAGGTGGAAAAGCCCACGAAGCGCGCCATCACCTGCGGCAGCACGCCAAACAGCACCACGTTCATGAAGGAAGCGCCGGTGGCCCGCACCGCCTCCACCTGCTTGGGTGAAATCTCTTCAATCGCGTCAGCGAACAGCTTGCCGACGAAACCTATGGTGCCCAGGACCAGCGCCAGGATGCCGGCCAGCGGGCCGAAGCCCACGGCCTTGACGAACAGGATGGCCTTGATGACCGGGTGCAGCGAACGGCAGAAGGCGATGAAGCCGCGCGCCGCCAGGCGCACCGGCGCGGGCATCAGGTTGCGCGAGGCGAGCAGGCCGATCGGCAGGCTGAGCGCCACGCCCGCCACCGTGGCCAGCACGGCGATCTGCAGGCTCTCGCGGATGCCGGTCCACAGCACGTCCATCTTCGACAGGTCCGGCGGGAACATGCGCGCCAGGAAGCGCGCGCCCTGCTTCATGCCAAAGGCCAGGCGCTCGGCGCTGACGTCGATCTGCGCGATCACCCAGACCGTGTAGACGGCGATAACGATGGCAGCGATCTTCGCGCTGCTGCTCCAGCGAAAAGGCTGTGGAAATGCAAGCGCAGCCCTCATTGCAGCCACCCCTCGCCGCCGTAAATTTTCTGCAGGCGGTTAGGCGTCAGGCCATCTGGCGGACCGTCGTAGACGATGAGGCCGCCGCTCATGCCCACCACGCGGTCGGCAAAGCGGCGCGCGAGCTCGACGTCGTGGATATTGACGATGACCGGGATGCCGCCGCGCAAACCCTGCTCGCGCAACAGCTGCAGGATCTCCACCGAGGTCTTGGGGTCCAGCGAGGACGTGGGTTCGTCGGCCAGCAGCACACTGGGCTGCTGCATCAAGGCGCGCGCGATGCCCACGCGTTGCCGTTGCCCGCCGCTCAGCGCGTCGGCGCGCTGGTTGGCAAAGTCCGCCAGGCCCACTGTCTCCAGCAACTCCATGGCGCGCGCTACATCGGCCGCGGGGAACTTGCGGCGCCAGGCATTCCATGCCGACACATAGCCCAGCCGGCCCGTCAGCAGGTTTTCCATCACCGACAGGCGCTCGACCAGGTTGTATTCCTGGAACACCATGCCGATGTGGCGGCGGCTGCGCCGCAGGGCCGCACCGCGCAGCTGCGCCATGTCCAGCCGCTGGCCGCCCACGTTCAGCCAGATCTCGCCGGCACTGGGATTGACCAGCCGGTTGATGCAGCGGATCAGGGTGGACTTGCCTGTGCCCGAGGGGCCGATGATGGCCGTCAGGCCCGTGCCCTCTATGTGCAGGTCGATGTCACGCAGCACCGGCTTGCCGGGCACGTACTCCTTGGCCAGGCCCTTGATGGACAGGCTGCCTGGGGAAGTCATTTCTTGCCCTTCGCGGCTTCCTTGTCGAAGGCTTCGCGGTTGAATTTCTCGCCCGCCGAATCGGCCACCTCGCGCACGATGGCGTAGTCCTTCAGGTAGGTGGCGGGGATGAATTTCGTGTCGCCTTCGAAAGCTTTGGTCATCTCCGGCGTGAACTTGTAGTTCATGAAGCACGACACCAGCCTGTCGCGCAAGGCGGGCGCCAGGTCGTGCGCATGGGCGAAGGCAGAGGTCGGGAATTTCTCGCTGCGGTAGACCACGCGGAAGTCGTCCGCCTTGATGCCGCCGCGCGCCGCCATGCGGTCGAACACGTCAGAAGCGACAGCCGCCGCGTCGTAGTCGCCGCTGGCCACGCCCAGGATGGACTGGTCGTGCTTTCCCGAGAAAAGGATCTTGTAGTCCTTGCCCGGCGTCACGCCCTGCTTGGGCAAAAGGGCCATGGGCGCCATGTGGCCGGAGTTTGATGACGGCGAGGCATGCGCCATCTTCTTGCCCTTGAGATCGGCCGGCACCTTGATGGCGCTGTCCTTGCGCGCGATAACGATCAGGTTGTAGCTGCGCTGGCCCTGCTCGCTGCTCTTGACCGCAAACGGCACGGCGCCGGCCACGTTCACCGCGAAGCCGGTGGCGCCGGTGGAAAAGCCCGCCACGTGCAGGCGCCCTGCCCGCATGGCCTCGATCTGCGCCGCATTGCTCTGCACCTGGAAGAACACGACTTTTTTGCCCGTGCATTGCGACAGGTGCTGGGTGAAGGGATCGAACAGCTTTTCGTAGACCGCCGGGTCTTCGATCGGCGTGAAGGTGAACACGATGGTGTTCGGGTTGCGCTGCTTGCGCACATCGGCCGGCAGGTCGGCTACCAGGTCCTTGTTGGCGTCACAGAAGGCGGTGTCCAGGTCGCCGCGGAAGGCGCAGGCGTCCTGGGCCTGCACGGCGCCCGCGCCTGCAATGGAAGCCAGTGCCAGGAGCAGCGGGCGGATGAATGTCTTGTTCATGGGTGTCCTCGTGAAAACATGGCCTGACTTTAGGCAGTGGCGCGCCGCGGCGGAAGGCCTGTATTGCCGGAACATTTCAGCCAGGTTTCAGGCGGCTTACAAAAACCCCCGGGCTTATACGGAGTGCGGCTCGCGTGTTTGCAGGCAGGCTTGGCGCCATGAAGCTGTTGCTGGTGGAAGACGATTTCGACTTGAGCGGCGCGCTCACGCGCGTGCTGCGCAAGCGCGGCTTTGACGTCACCCACAGCAACGACGGCATTGAGGCCCTCGCCCTGCTGCGCTCTGATGGTTTTGAGGCCGTCATCCTGGACCTGGGCATTCCCGGCATCGACGGGCTTCAATTGCTGCAGCGCTTGCGCGGGCGCGGCTCCACAGTGCCCGTGCTGGTGCTCACGGCCAAGGGCTCGGTGGGCGAGCGCGTAACCGGGCTCAACGCCGGCGCCGACGACTACCTGGCCAAACCCTTCGACCTGGACGAACTCGACGCCCGCCTGCGTGCGCTGGTGCGACGCTCGCGCGGGCTGGACGACCCGCGCTGCGGCAAACTGCGCTACGAACGCAGCTCCGGCGCCTTCTACGTCAATGAGCAGGCGCTGGAACTCACGCGGCGCGAAAGCGACCTGCTCTCCGCGCTGATGGCGCAGCCAGGCCATGCCGTCACCCGCGAACGCCTGTCGCTGCTGGTGTTCCCCGACGATGCGCTGTCGCAGGGCGACGGCCTGGAAGTGCTGGTGCACCGCGTACGCAAGAAGCTCACCGGCACGGGTGCGCAGATCACGACGCTGCGCGGCCTGGGTTACCTGGTGCAGGAAGAAGTGCGTGCCGCCTGAATCGCGTTGGCCGGGTTTGCCGAGCTCGATCCGTGCGCGACTGCTTCTATGGCTTTCGCTGCCACTGGTCGTCTTCCTGGCGATTGACGCCTGGGCCACCTACAACGCGGCACTGAAGACGGCGCAGCTGGCGTTTGACCGCTTGCTGGTCACCTCGGCGCACGCGCTGGCGGACCTCATACGCCTGGAGCGCGGGCAGCTGATCATTTCGCTACCGCATGCGGCGCTCGAGATCTACGACAACGCTGCTGCTGCGGACGCCGATGCCAGCGAGTCGCAGACGCGCGGGCGCATGCTGTACCGCGTAGGCTTCCTGGATGGCACCTACCTGGCTGGCGACAAGGAACTGCAGCCCTACACCTCGCGGCCGGCCAGCCATCCGCGTTACCGCTCGATGATCGAGCTGTACGACGCGCGCGAAGGCTCCGAGCCCATGCGCATGGCGGCACTGCTGCAGCCGGTGGAGTCCTTCGATGGTGGTCGGCTGGTGGTGGTGCAGGTTGCGGAGTCCTCGGCCTACCGCGACGCACTCGCGCGCAGCATCCTGCGCGAGACACTGGCACGGCAGGCCGTGTTGCTGGCCGTGGTGCTGGCACTGATCTGGACCGTGGCCACGCTGGCCCTCAAGCCGCTCAATGCGCTGGCCAGGCGCCTGGACGAACGGCCGGCGCATGACCTGGCACCCCTGCCCGCCATGAACGTGCCGCGCGAACTCACGCCTGTGGTCAAGGGCTTCGATGGCTTGCTGCAGCGGCTCGCGCACGCGCAGGAACAGCAGCGGCGCTTCGTGGCCGACGCATCGCACCAGCTGCGCACGCCGCTCACCGTGCTGCAGCTCCAGGCCGACGCCGGCCTGCGTGGCGATATCCCCGCTCAGGAGGCGCTGGCCTCGGTCGCCGCAACCACGCAGCGCGCAACACGCCTGGCCGAGCAGCTGCTGTCGCTGGCGCGCGCGCAACAGTCCACGGCGCAGGAAGCGCCCCAGGCTGTCGACCTGCGCGAAGTGGCCAGTGAGACCTCCGTGGAGCTGTCGCCACTGATTGCCGGCAAGCGCCTTGATTTCCAGTTCGACTGCGCGCCCTGCCTTGTGCTGACGCACCGCTGGATGGCGCATGAGGTGATTGCCAACCTGCTCAGGAACGCGATCGAGTTCACGCCCGAAAGCGGCGCGCTCGGAATACGCATCGGGGAGAAAGACGGCCTAGCCGTGCTGACGGTGTGGGACAGCGGCCCGGGCCTGTCGCCCGCCATGCGTGAGCACGTGTTCAAGCCCTTCGCCACCGACAGGCCGTCGCGCGGCGTGGGCCTGGGGTTGGCGATTTGCCACGACCTGGCTGCCGCGATGGGCGCGTCGCTGGACCTCACCAACCGCGCGGAAGCCGGCGGGCTGGACGCACGGCTGTCGATGCCGCTGCGCAGCGAGGCCTAGCGGCCTGACATGAATATGGGATTTGCATCCCCAGTCCCGTCGCTAACATGAAGCTGTCATTCACAACCGGGGACAGACATGTTCAAACAGCTGCTGGCCGTGAGCGTTCTTGCATTGGCATTGCCGGCCACCGCGCAAGGGACCAGCGATTCCACCGAGGTTGATGCCGTGGTCACCGCCATCAAGGCGTCAAACCCGGACTTCAAGTCCCTGTGCCAGAGGGGCCCGGATGGCATCCGCAAGGCCTCTACGGACGCCGTGATGGGCTTGATGGCCTCCGGCAAACTCAAAGGCAACCCCCAAGCCATCGGCGGTGAAGCCGGCCAGAAAGTCGGACGCGAGTGCCGCGGCGGCTAAGGTCCAAACTGCGTATGTCCACGCCCTTGCGTTTGCTGGCGTTCATGCTGCTAGGCATGGCTTCGGTGGCCCATGCCGCCAGTGATGCCGAAGCCCGGCTTGTTTATGACGGCGTGCGCAGCAAGTTTCCCGACTTCAACGCCTATTGCAGGCTGTCGGACGATGAAAAGAGGCAGGCAGCGGTCCAGGTCACGATGGTACTGGCAAGCGCGCGCAAACTCTCTGATCCGTATGGCGCCGGCCCGCAGGCGGGCACGCTGCTGCGGCGCGATTGCGGCATCGAGAGCGCGGCGCCGGACCCGGCCAGGCTGCGCTGGCTGGTCAGTGCCAAACCTCTCAGCTTCGACCCGTCGCGCGAAACGTTCGGCATGTTCACCCGCGCTCAGTCCCTGGCCAACAAGGTGTACGCGCCCGAAGGCAACGGCCTCTTCCCTGCGGTAGTCATCAGCACGACCAAGGGCGTGTCCGAGCATCTGCGGGTACATGCCCGGGAATTGATCGACGCCGGTTTCGCCGTGCTGGTCGTTGACACCTTCGGCCCACGTGGGTACAAGGCCGGCGTCAATGAACCGCTGCCTGCTGAGTTCGCCAAGGACGCCTACGATGCGCTGGCGCATCTGCTGACCCTGCCCTACATCGACAGGAGCCGCATCTTCCAGACTGGGTATTCCTATGGGGGCATGGCCGCCGCACTGCTGGCCAGCCCGGAAGGCGCGCAGGAGTTCAAGTCCAGCGCGCGTTTTCGCGCCACGGTCGCAAACTATGGCAGCTGCACCATCGCTTCACCCTATGCCGGCGGCCAATCCGGGGCGACCTACATGCCCATGTTGTCCGCCGACAGCGACCGTCCCATCCTGCTGCTGATGGCGGAGCTCGATATTGAAACGCCTCCCAAAAGCTGCTTCCCCTTGCTGGAGCAGATGAAGGCGGCCGGCAAAGACGTGCACTGGCACATCTACCCCGGCACCACGCACGGCTGGGACAAGGCGGAGAACAATGGCTACGTCTACCGGACCAACAGTGGCGAGACCATGACCTACCGCTATGACGCGGGTATTGCCAGGGATGCGACCGAACGCATGATCTCGTTCTTCAATCGCTACCGCTAGTCCCCTGGCGCGGCGGCATCCGTTCAGGCGGTTTTGCCGCTGCGCAAAAGCTCGATCAGCCCATTGAGCTCTTCCAGCGAACCGAACTGGATGGCCAGCTCTCCCATTTCCTCGGTGCGGCCGTGGCGCTTGACGCGCTTTTTCACGCGCACTTCCACTTCGGCCATGAGCAGGTCCGACAGCTCTTCTTCAACCCGCTTCAAGTCGCGCGACTTTTCCTTCTTGGGCTTGGGCGAAACCAGGTTGAATTCGGCGCCCAGTTTCTTGACCAGACTTTCGGCTTCGCGGACGGAAAGTTTCTTCGCGGCGATCTGGTTGCCGGCCGTGATCTGCGAGGCGCGGTCCAGCGCGAGCAGCGCACGCGCGTGGCCCATGTCCAGGTCGCCGGCCATCAGCATGGTCTGCACCGGGTCGGCCAGGTTGAGCAGGCGCAGCAGGTTGCTGGCCGCGCTGCGCGAACGCCCAACGGCTTGCGCCGCCTGTTCGTGCGTGTGGCCGAATTCCTTGACCAGGCGCTGCAAGCCTTGCGCTTCTTCCAGCGGGTTGAGGTCTTCACGCTGGATGTTCTCGATCAGCGCCATCGCGGCCGCGGCTTCGTCCGGTACGTCGCGCACCAGCACCGGCACGCTGTCCAGCCCCGCCAGCTTTGCAGCACGGAAGCGGCGCTCACCGGCGATGATTTCGTACTTGCCCTCATTCGCACCGGCCTGCAGGCGGCGAACCAGGATGGGCTGCATGATGCCCTGCGCCTTGATGCTCTCGGCCAGCTCGTAGAGCGCGCCCTCGTCCATGCGCGTGCGCGGCTGGTAGATGCCGGGCACCATGTCGGCCAGCAGCAGCGAGGCCGGCAGGCCAGGGTGGTTGGTGGCGGACGGGTCGGCCGATGCGCCTTCGCTGACCTTGGGGCCCAGCAGCGCCTCGAGTCCGCGGCCCAGGCCCTTGGGTTTTTTGGTGACCATATCTAGTTTCAGTCTTTCATCAGATCTTCGAGCAGCACATGGCCTTCAGGCCAGCTCGCGAGGCCGGAGTCGGCGTTGATGTGGCCGCACTCGCCGTAGTCCATGAACTGCGAATTCCAGGCGTAGCCAAACAGGCGGGCCCGCTCGAATTCGCAGTAGGGGTCGTTGCGGCTGCCCAGCAGCACGCTGGGAAAAGGCAGGGCCTGCAGCTCGATGGGCGACCAGGTCGAAATTTGTTCGCGGATGTCGGGCCGTTCCACATCGCCGGGCGCGACCAGCAGCGCCGCCTTCACGCGATGCGTGTTTTTCGAATGCGCGGCCCAGGCAGCCGTGAGGATGCAGCCCAGGCTGTGCGCGACCAGCACCGCCGGCTCGTCGCACGAGAGCACCACGTCTTCGAGCCGCGCCACCCAGTCGCCCCGTAGCGGCTTCATCCAGTCATGCTGCTCCACGCGCACGTAGCCGTGGCGGCGCTCCCACAGGCTTTGCCAGTGCTGGGGCCCGCTGTTTTCCCAGCCGGGCAGGACGAGGACGTTCGACGGCTTCATGCTATTGATTTGGTAGCTGCATAAGCAATACTGGAGCGCTTTGCAGGCCGATTACATCTTCTTGATGCGGTCAACCATCTCGGCGGCGAACTCCACAAAGGCCTGGCTGCCCTTGGCCGATGGATCAAAAATCACGCCGGGCAAACCGTAGCTGGGCGCTTCGGCCAGGCGCACGTTGCGCGGAATCACGGTGTCGAACACCTTGTCGCCGAAGTGGGACTTGAGCTGGTCGCTGACCTGCTGCTGCAGGGTAATGCGTGGGTCGAACATCACGCGCAAGAGGCCAATGATCTGCAGGTCCTTGTTCAGGTTGGCATGTACCTGCTTGATGGTGTTGACCAGGTCGGTCAGGCCTTCGAGTGCAAAGTATTCGCACTGCATGGGCACGATCACACCGTGGGCGCAGCACAGGCCGTTGAGCGTGAGCATCGACAGTGAGGGCGGGCAGTCGATCAGCACGAAATCGTATTCACCCGCCACCTGGGCCAGCGCGTCCTTGAGCCGCTTGTCGCGGCGCTCGACTTCGACCAGCTCGACCTCGGCGCCGGCCAGTTCACGGTTGGCGCCCAGCACGTCGTAGCCGCACTTCTCGCTGTGCACGCGCGCTTCCATCACAGAAGCCGACTCCAGCAGCACGTCGTAGACAGTGAGTTCGAGCTTGCGCTTGTCCACCCCCGACCCCATGGTGGCATTGCCCTGCGGATCCAGGTCAACCATCAGCACACGCTGGCCCACCTTGGCCAGGCCCGCCGCCAGATTCACCGTGGTGGTGGTCTTGCCCACCCCGCCCTTTTGGTTGGCAACGCAGAATATTTTGGCCATGTGATGCTTTTAGTTGTTGTTCTTGAAAAGAAACGGGACACAGAACGGGGAGCGAAGAAAGACCACCGCCAGCTTATTTGGAAATGGCAAGCTTGAGCCCAAAGCCGATCAGGAAAACACCTGCCAGCTTGTTCAGGATGGCGGTGATTTTCGGGTT
>CALRME020000065.1:0-9571 GCA_943369045.1 Sphingobacterium thalpophilum | reverse complement strand
GCCTTGTCCAAATACCGCATCAACCCGGGTAACGTGGGCAAGGGCGACAAGCGCGACCGGCAGTTCGGCCAGATGATTGAAGTCGCCATGCGCTGGAACAAGCCCGTGCGCATTGGCGTCAATTGGGGCAGCCTGGACCAGGAACTCCTGGCCAGCCTGATGGACGAGAACAGCCGCAGGCCCCAGCCCTGGGACGCAAAGCAGGTGATGTACGAAGCGTTGGTGACGTCGGCCATCGATTCGGCGCACCGTGCCCAGGAGATGGGCATGGACGGCAGCCAGATCATCCTGTCGTGCAAGGTCAGCGGCGTGCAGGACCTCATTTCCGTTTACCGCGAACTGGCCAAGCGCTGCGACTACGCATTGCACCTGGGCCTGACCGAAGCCGGCATGGGCACCAAAGGGACCGTTGCGTCGGCGGTTGCCCTGGGCATCCTGCTCCAGGAGGGTATTGGCGACACCATTCGCGTCTCGCTGACGCCGCAGCCTGGTGAGTCGCGGACCCAGGAAGTCGTAATTGCGTCTGAAATCCTGCAGTCGTTGGGGCTACGTAGCTTTGTGCCCAGCGTCACGGCCTGCCCCGGTTGCGGACGGACGACCAGCACGACCTTCCAGGAACTGGCCAAGCAGATCGACGACTACCTGCGCGCCCAGATGCCGGTCTGGCGCAAGAAATACCCCGGGGTCGAGAAAATGAAGGTGGCCGTCATGGGTTGCATCGTCAATGGTCCGGGCGAGAGCAAGCATGCTGACATCGGGATCAGCCTGCCGGGCACGGGTGAGGCACCCGCCGCACCGGTCTTCATCGATGGCCAGAAAGCCCTTACCCTTCGCGGCGACAACATCGCGAACGAGTTCCACCAGCTCGTCGAAAACTACATCGAAAAGCGTTTTGGCCACGGGCACGTCGCCGAAGCCGCCTGACCGGAAGAAACATGGCTGAGAAACTCAATGCCGTCAAAGGCATGAATGACATATTGCCGCCCGATTCAGCGCGCTGGGAGGCATTTGAGCAGACCGTGCGTGACCTGATGGGGCGGTACGCCTATCGCAACATCCGTACGCCCATCGTGGAGCCAACGGCGCTGTTTGTGCGCGGCACGGGCCAGACCACCGATATTGTGGAAAAGGAGATGTACTCCTTTGTTGATCACCTCAACGGCGAACAGCTGACCCTGCGCCCGGAGAATACCCCGGGCGTGGTACGGGCCGCGATCGAGAGCAACCTGACCTACGACGGAGGAAAGCGCCTCTGGTACACAGGGCCGATGTTCCGGCACGAGCGGCCGCAGAGGGGGCGCTACAGGCAGTTCTACCAGCTGGGCGCGGAGGCGCTCGGGTTTGCCGGTCCGGAAGTGGATGCCGAACTGATGCTCCTGGTCAACCAGCTGTTCGAGGCTCTGGGCCTGCGTAACGTCCGCGTCGAAATGAACAGCCTGGGGGTACCTGCGGAACGCCAGGCGCACTGTGCGGCGCTCGTCGCTCACTTCGAAAAGCACGCCGGCCTGCTCGATGCGGATGCACAGAGGCGCCTGCATGCCAATCCCCTGCGCATACTGGATACAAAAAACCCGGCCATGCAGGAGATGGTGGGTGCTGCACCGCGCCTGCTGGACTATCTGGGTGACGCGTCGCGCCGGCACCTGGAAACAGTGCAGTCGCTGCTGACGGCCTGTGGTGTCGCCTGGAGCGTCAACCCGCGCCTGGTCCGCGGGCTGGACTACTACAGCCATACGGTATTTGAATTCATCACCGACGAGCTGGGTGCGCAAGGCACGCTGTGCGGCGGGGGCCGCTACGACGGGCTGTTCGAAGTGCTGGGTGGCAAGCCAACGCCCGCCGTGGGCTGGGGCATGGGTATCGAGCGTGTTCTTGAGTTGCTCAAGGAGCAGGCTGGTGCCGCACCCCTGCCCGTGCCTGATGCATACGCAATCATTCCCGACGTGGCGGCGCTTGCCGCTGCCATGAAGACGCTGCAGGCGTTGCGCATCGCCGGCGTCAGTGTGCAGATGCACGCCGGCACGGGCGAGGGCATGGGGAGCATGAAATCGCAGTTCAAGAAGGCGGACTCCAGCGGTGCCCGGCATGCGCTGGTGTTTGGCGGGGACGAACTTGCGCGCGGGTGCGTGACGGTCAAGTCGCTTCGCGATGGCACAGGCACCCAGGTGGAGCGCGCGACCGGCGAAGTTTCCTCGTGGGCCGCCACCCTACAATCGAAGGCTTAAGCGGATTTCCAATGGCAAAACACCTCGATCTCGAAGAACAGGAACAGCTTGACGAGCTCAAGCATTTCTGGAACCAGTACGGCAACATCATCACGTGGGCGCTGATTGTTGTTTTCGGCACGATTGCCGCGTGGAATGGCTGGCAGTACTGGCAGCGGCACCAGGCCGCGCAGGCGGCCGTCATGTACGACGAAGTTGACCGGGCGGCGCGCACGGGGGATGCGGCGCTGATGGAGCGGGCGTTCTCCGACATGAAGGACCGGTTTGGCGGTACCGTCTATGCCCAGCAGGCGGGCTTGCTCGCTGCGAAGACCTTCTACGACAAGGGCAATACCGATGGCGCCCGCGCGGCGCTGTCCTGGGTGGCGGAGAAGTCTGCCGATGAGGGGTACCAGGCGATAGCGCGGCTGCGCCTGGCCGGGGTGCTGCTGGAAGCCAAGGCGCCCGATGACGCGCTCAAGCAGCTTTCCGGCTCGTTCCCCAAGGAATACGAAGCCCTGGCTGCAGACCGCAAGGGCGATGTCCTTGCTGCGCAGGGCAAGAAGGCCGAAGCCAGGCCGGAGTACGAAAAGGCATACAAGGGCCTCGACGAGCGCGCGGATTACCGGCGCCTTGTTGAAGTCAAACTCAACGCGCTCGGCGTCAATCCACAGGCCGTCGCGGGCCCCACCGCCAATGCGGAGACAAAAAAGTGAAGTCAAACGCCTCCATGGTCAGTACCGTATTCCTCAGGTCATTCGCCGTCCTTGCTGCGGCGCTGAGTCTCGCCGCATGCTCCAGCGCGCCCGAGCGGCCCAAGCCGGTTGAATTGCCGGCGAATGTTGCGTTGATGGGGGTGCGATCCGCCTGGACCGCACGGCTGGGCGAGGTGAGTTTCCCGCTGGACGTCAATGTGAGCGGTACGACCCTGACCGTTGCAGGCAACGATGGCACGGTCGTTGCCATCGATGCAGCGACCGGTCGCGACCTGTGGCGTACGGGCGTCGGCGCGCCGCTTTCTGCTGGCGTTGGAAGCGACGGCAAGGGTGCCGCGGTCGTAACGCGCGCCAACGAGGTCGTGGCCATCGCGGGTGGCCGCGAAGCATGGCGCCAGAAGCTGGCGGCGCAGACCTACACTGCGCCATTCGTGGCCGGCGGGCGGGTGTTCGTGCTCTCGGGCGACCGATCCGTCAGCGCGTTTGACGGCCAGACCGGTCGCAGGCTGTGGGTGCAGCAGCGGGCTGGCGAGCCGTTGGTGCTGCGCCAGCCTGGCGTCCTGCTGGCGGTCGGGGATACGCTGGTCGCCGGCCTGTCCGGTCGCCTGGTGGGCCTGAACCCGATCAACGGCAGCATTCGCTGGGAGGCGCCGATCGCGTCGCCTCGCGGCACCAACGACGTGGAGCGCCTGGTGGACCTGGTCGGGCGGGTCAGCCGCGTCGGCGAGGTGGTTTGCGCCAGGGCTTTCCAGAGTGGCGTGGGTTGCGTCAACGCGGTGCGCGGCACTGTGGTGTGGACCAAGCCATCGAACGGATCGGAAGGCGTGCATGGCGATGACCGGCTCGTGTTCGGCACCGAAAGCGACGGCAAGGTGCAGGCATGGCGCCGTGAGAGCGGCGAACGGGCCTGGATCACAGATCGCCTTCAGCACCGCGCCCTGACTGCTCCGCTGGCAGTCGGCCGGGCGGTCGCGGTGGGCGACAGCTCGGGCACTGTGCATCTCCTGTCGCGGGAAGACGGTTCAGCGCTGACCCGGCTGGCCACCGACGGATCACCTGTCGCGGCAGCGCCGGTGCTGGCCGGCAGCACGCTGGTCGTGGTGACGCGCAACGGCGGCATTTTCGGCTTCGCCCCCGAATAGGAGCCCTGTGAAACCTGTCCTGGCCCTGGTGGGGCGTCCCAATGTAGGCAAGTCGACGCTGTTCAACCGGCTGACCAAGACCCGCGATGCCATCGTGGCGGACTTTGCCGGCCTCACGCGCGACCGGCACTACGGCAACGGCAAGCAGGGCAAGTACGAGTTCATCGCAATCGATACCGGAGGCTTCGAACCGACGGCCGAAAGCGGCATCTACATGGAGATGGCCAAGCAGACCCGGCAGGCGGTTGCCGAGGCCGACGTGGTCATCTTTGTGGTTGATGCGCGCGCGGGACTGTCCGCGCAAGACCACGACATCGCCAGTTACCTGCGCAAGCTCGGCAAACCCACCGTGCTGACCGCGAACAAGGCGGAAGGGATGCGCGAAGGAATCCAGCTGACGGAGTTCTATGAGCTGGGGCTGGGCGAGGTGCACGCCATCTCCGCGGCGCACGGTGAAGGCATCCGCAGCCTGGTCGAGACGGCCCTGGACCCCCTGATGCTGCCGGACGTGGACGAAGACGGCGAAGTCGCAGACCCTGGCGTCATCAAGCTTGCCGTCGCCGGCCGGCCGAATGTGGGCAAATCCACCCTCATCAACACCTGGCTGGGCGAAGAGCGGCTGGTGGCGTTCGACCTGCCGGGTACCACGCGAGATGCGATCAGCGTGCCATTCGAGCGGGCAGGGCAGAAGTTCGAACTGATCGATACCGCCGGCCTGCGCCGCAAAGGCAAGGTGTTCGAGGCGATCGAGAAGTTCTCTGTCGTCAAGACGCTGCAGGCCATCGAGTCGGCCAGCGTTGTCCTGTTGTTGCTCGATGCCACCCAGGGCGTGACCGACCAGGATGCCCACATCGCTGGCTACATCCTGGAGAGCGGACGGGCTGTCGTGCTGGCGGTCAACAAGTGGGATGCCATTGACGAGTACCAGCGCGAGCTGTGCCAGCGCTCGATTGAAAACCGCCTGGCCTTCCTCAAGTTTGCTGCGCTGCATTTCATCTCGGCCAAGAAGAGGCAGGGCCTCGGTCCCGTCTGGCAATCGATCGCGCAGGCCCACAAATCTGCCAACTGCAAGATGTCGACCCCCATCCTGACGCGGTTGCTGCTTGAGGCGGTGCAGTTCCAGTCGCCTAAACGGGCCGGCATGTACCGGCCCAAGCTGCGGTACGCCCACCAGGGGGGAATGAACCCGCCGATCATCGTGGTCCATGGCAACTCGCTGGACCACGTGACGGAAGCTTACAAGCGCTTCCTGGAAGGGCGGTTCCGCAAGGAATTCAACCTGATTGGCACCCCGCTGCGCATCGAGATGAGGTCGTCGAAGAACCCGTACGCGGACAAAGACGACGACTAGCTGACGGCTTGCCGGAAATCCCCTTCAAATCGGTTTCGGCCTACTTGCGGCCCGCTGCTGCTGTGGTAAGGTGTCTTTTCCAACAACACTTCCGAACACGGAGAATATCGTGAGCAACAAAGGGCAGCTACTACAAGACCCATTCCTCAACACCCTGCGTCGCGAGCATGTGCCAGTGTCGATATACCTCGTCAATGGCATCAAGCTGCAGGGCCAGATTGAGTCTTTTGACCAATACGTTGTGCTCTTGCGCAACACAGTCACCCAGATGGTCTACAAGCACGCCATCTCCACCATCGTCCCCGGAAGGGCGGTGAACTTCTCCGCAGCCGAAGGCACGGAGGCCAGCGCGAGCTGAGCTGCATCCGTCGCTTTGATGTTTCAGGCGGCGGCATGCTTGACTCGCTGACACAGCGGGAATGAGCATGCCGGACACTTCCAGCACCCCCACACCCTCGGTCATCCTGGTCGGGGTTGACCTTGGCTTGCCGCATTTCGACGCAGAACTCGAAGAGCTCGGCCTGCTTGCGCAGACCGCCGGGCTCAAGCCCGTAGGGCGGATCACCTGCAAGCGCAAGGCACCTGACGCGGCCCTTTTCGTGGGCAGCGGCAAGGCCGATGAAATCAAGTTCCTGGCCGAACAACTCGGAGCCACTGAAGTCCTGTTTGACCAGTCGCTGAGTCCGGCGCAGCAACGCAATCTTGAGCGCACACTGGGCTTGCCGGTCAATGACCGGACGCTGCTGATCCTGGAAATCTTCGCTCAGCGTGCCCGCAGCCATGAAGGCAAGTTGCAGGTCGAGCTGGCGCGGCTGCAGTACGTCAGCACCCGCCTGGTGCGCCGCTGGTCACACCTGGAGCGGCAAACCGGCGGTGCTGGCGTGCGAGGCGGACCGGGCGAAAAGCAGATCGAACTCGACCGGCGGATGATTGGCGAAGACATCAAGCGCACCAAGGAACGGCTGGTCAAGCTCAAGCGCCAGCGCGACACCCAGCGGAAGCAGCGCGGGCGACGCGACGCTTTCACGATTTCGCTGGTCGGCTATACCAATGCCGGCAAGTCCACGCTCTTCAATGCGCTGGTGAAAGCCAGGGCCTACGCAGCTGACCAGCTGTTCGCAACGCTGGACACCACCACCCGGCAGCTCTACCTTGCAGATTCCCAAAGCAGCACTGGCAACCCTGGGCGCTCGGTCTCGATCTCGGACACGGTGGGTTTCATCCGGGATCTGCCGCACGGCCTGATTGATGCTTTCCGGGCGACGCTGGAGGAGGCGGCGGAGGCCGACCTGCTGCTGCATGTGGTGGATGCGGCCAACCCCCACCATCCAGAGCAGATTGCCGAGGTTCAGCGAGTGCTCGCTGAAATCGGGGCCGATGGCGTGCCCCAGGTGCTGGTATTTAACAAGCTTGACGCCCTTGAAAAGGCCCGGCAGCCGCTGCAACTGCAGGATGTGTATGAACTGGACGGCGTCCCCATCCCCCGGCTTTTCGTCAGCGGGCGTACGTCCGAGGGTGTCCCGGCCCTGCGGCTGTACCTGGCTGGCGCAGTCTCCGGACAGGCCGGCCGCGACAAGCCCCTGCAAGATGCCCCCCAATACGATGAGACCGACGCCTGATTGGGCACAATCGGCCAGGAACAAAAGAGAAAGCGCATGAATCTTCATTTACGCAGCCTGCCCTGGGCAGGACTGAAAGGCCGGATCAGGGGAATGTTCAACCTGAACGACCCCCGCTGGGGCCGCAGCGATGACAAGCCCGCCGAGGGCAGCACCCCTGAGCCGAAAAAGCCTGAAGGTGGCGCACCTGTGCCCCCGCCGTCCGGCAACAACGGCCGCGGGCAAGGGCCCAACCAGGGGCCGCCCGACCTGGACGAACTCTGGCGAGATTTCAACCGCAAGCTGGGCGGCCTGTTCGGCGGCAAGGGCGCGCGCCGGCCTGAGCCCAACGGTGGCGGCGGCTTCGGTGGTGGCAATGGCGGTGGCTTCCAGCCCGACATGCGCAGCGCCGGCATTGGCGCAAGCCTGATTGCGGCGGTCGTCGTCCTGATCTGGCTGGGCACCGGCTTTTTCATCGTGCAGGAAGGCCAGCAAGCGGTCATCACGCAGTTCGGCAGGTACAAGTCGACCGTGGGTGCCGGTTTCAACTGGCGCCTGCCTTACCCGATCCAGCGCCATGAGCTGGTGTTCGTGACGCAGATCCGTTCTGTCGACGTGGGCCGGGACACGGTCATCAAGACCACAGGGCTGCGCGAATCGGCCATGCTGACCGAGGACGAGAACATCGTCGAGATCAAGTTCGCCGTGCAATACCGGCTGAACGACGCCAGGGCCTGGCTGTTCGAAAGCAAGAATCCGTCCGAGGCGGTGGTGCAGGCTGCGGAGACAGCCGTGCGCGAAGTCGTGGGCAAGATGCGGATGGATTCCGCACTGGCCGAAGAGCGTGACCAGATTGCCACTCGCGTGCGCAAGCTGATGCAGACCATCCTGGACCGCTACAAGGTGGGCGTGGAAGTGGTCGGCATCAACCTGCAACAAGGAGGGGTGCGGCCGCCCGAGCAGGTGCAGGCGGCGTTTGACGACGTGCTCAAGGCCGGGCAGGAGCGTGAGCGCGCCAAGAACGAGGCCCAGGCCTATGCCAATGATGTCGTGCCCCGGGCCGTGGGCGCTGCATCCCGGCTCAAGGAGGAGGCTGACGCGTACAAGGCCAGGGTGGTCGCGCAGGCGCAGGGCGATGCGCAGCGATTCCGCTCGGTGCTGACCGAATACCAGAAGGCGCCGCAGGTCACGCGCGACCGCATGTACCTTGACGCCATGCAGCAGATCTATTCCAGCGTAACCAAGGTGCTGGTCGAGTCCCGCCAGGGGTCCAACCTGCTCTACCTGCCGCTGGACAAGATCATGCAGCAGGTCGCGCAGGGAGGCGTTGCGGCCGATCCCGCTGCTGCCGCCCCGGCCGCTGCGGCACCCTCGGTGCCCACCGCGCCCGCGGCCCTGTCCAACGACGCCCGCGCCCGCGACGGATCGCGCACGCGTGACCGCGAATCGCGCTGAAAGACCGACATGAACAGAATCGGATTTATTGCCTCGACCCTGCTGGTGGCGCTTGCGCTGCTCAGCTCCATGCTCTTCGTCGTCGACCAGCGCCAGTTCGGTGTTGTGTATGCCTTGGGCCAGATCAAGGAAGTCATCACCGAGCCCGGCCTGAACTTCAAGCTGCCGCCGCCTTTCCAGAACGTGTCGTACATCGACAAGCGCCTGCTGACGCTGGACAGTGCTGACAACGAACCCATGCTCACTGCCGAGAAGCAGCGCGTGGTGATCGACTGGTACGTGCGCTGGCGCATCACCGACCCGTCGGAGTACATCCGCAACGTGGGCCTTGATGAAGCCGCTGGCGCCAATCAGCTCAACCGGGTGGTGCGCAACGCCTTCCAGGAAGAGATCAACAAGCGCACCGTCAAGGACATCCTCTCGCTCAAGCGCGAGGTGCTGGTGGGCGACGTCAAGCGCGAGGTGCTGGAAGTGGTAAAGGGCGCCAAGCCCTGGGGCGTGGACATTGTCGACGTGCGCATCACGCGCGCCGACTATGTGGAGGCCATCACGGAATCGGTGTACCGCCGCATGCAGGCCGAGCGCCAGCGCGTGGCCAACGAGCTGCGTTCCACAGGTGGCGCCGAGGGCGAAAAAATTCGTGCCGATGCCGATCGCCAGCGCGAAGTGACGGTTGCCAATGCTTACCGCGACGCGCAGAAGATCAAGGGCGAGGGCGACGCCCAGGCCGCAGCCATCTATGCCGAATCTTTCGGCCGCGACCCGCAGTTCGCCCAGTTCTACCGCAGCCTGGACGCCTACAAGGCCAGTTTCAACAAGAAGAGCGACGTGATGGTGGTCGACCCGTCCGGCTCGGAATTCTTCAAGGCATTCCGCGGCGGTGCTGCGCCCGCTGTGCCAGCCAAGAAGTAGGTTGGACGCCGACATCTTCTGGGCGGCGCTGGCCATGGTCCTCGTGATCGAGGGCCTGTTCCCCTTCATCTCGCCGCGTGGCTGGCGAGGGATGTTCCAGAAGCTTGTGGCCCTGCAGGACGGCCAGCTGCGGTTTTTCGGCCTGGGCAGCATCCTTTGCGGATTGCTGCTGCTGTGGTTGGCGCTGTAAGAA
>CALRME020000064.1:0-9608 GCA_943369045.1 Sphingobacterium thalpophilum | reverse complement strand
AGCTTTGCCCACACCATGTTTTTTGGCATCGGTGCCTACGGCGTCTCCATCGCCGCCACCCGCATGGGCGCCGGCTGGGGGGCGCTGCTGGTGGGCGTGGCCGTGGCGCTCGCGCTGTCGTTCGTGCTGGCACTGGCCATCGGCCTGTTCTCGCTGCGGGTCAAGGCCATCTTCTTCACCATGATCACGCTGGCCGTGGCGGCGGCCTTCCAGACGCTGGCCTCGCAGCTGTCGGAAATCACCGGCGGCGAAGACGGCCTGACGTTCAAGGTTCCCGAGCTGCTTTCGCCCGGATTCCAGTTGACCGAGACGCCTTTCCTGGGCGTGACGCTCGACGGCAGGTTGCTGTGCTACTACCTGCTGTTCTTTGCGGCGCTGGGGCTGTTCCTGGCCATGCTGCGCATCGTCAACTCGCCTTTCGGCAGGGTGTTGCAGGCTATCCGCGAGAACGAGTTCCGGGCCGAGGCGATTGGCTACCGCGTGGTGGTCTACCGCACGGTATCGAGCATCCTGTCGGCCCTTTTCGCGACGCTGGCCGGCGCAATGCTGGCGCTCTGGCTGCGCTACAACGGACCTGACACCTCGCTCTCGTTCGAAATCATGATGGACGTGCTTCTGATCGTGGTGATCGGTGGCATGGGCACGCTGTACGGTGCTGTCATCGGATCGGGCCTGCTGATGGCTGCCCACAGCTACCTGCAGGACCTGCTCAAGCTGGGCAGTGACGCTACGGCCGGCTGGCCCTGGCTGTCTGCGCTGCTCTCGCCCGACCGCTGGCTGCTGTGGCTGGGCGTGCTCTTCGTCCTCTCAGTCTATTACTTCCCTACCGGTGTCGTCGGCAGGCTTCGTGCCATGGCAACCAACAACCCAGGAAAACAGCAATGAGAAACACGTTCGTCTTCACGGCCCTCACCGCAGCCGCCCTGGCTGTCACCTTGCCCGGCTGCGGCGGAGGCAGCAGCCCGCCGCCCACCAACGACCTGCCCGCGGGCGTCACGCAGCAAGGCGTGACCGTCTACGCAGCCACCACCGTGGGCGCGGGCGACACCGCCGCCACGCAGGACTTGCTCACCGGCGGCATCGGCAAGAGCGGGCTGGGCAGCGCCACGGCGCCCCTGTACGCCAACGCGGCCAGCCCCACTGCGGCCGAGTTGCGCCGCAACGCCCTGTACTCCAACTACCGCGGCATCCTGGACGGCAGCGCCGCCGGCGGCTACGGCACGCTGTACGGCCCCAACCTCACAGCCTCGGGCGCGGTCACGGCAGGGGAGGGCCTGATCCCCGGGCGCGAGTACATCGCCACCCTCGATGACGGCAGCGGCAGGAAGCAGGTCGTCATGGCCGTGCAGATCCCCGACAGCTTCGATTCGGCCAACCCCTGCGTCGTCGTTGGCGCCTCCTCGGGCTCGCGCGGCGTCTACGGAGCCATCGGCACGGCCGGCGAATGGGGCCTCAAGCGCGGCTGCGCAGTCGCCCTGACCGACGCCGGCAAGGGCGTGGGCCTGTACGACCTGATGGACGACAGCGTCAACCGCATCGACGGCACCCGCGCCAGCCGCGCCGCGGCCGGGGCGCTGAACTTCTTTGCCGCCAACATCTCCGACGCGATCCGTGCCTCCTACAACGCCCTCATGCCCAACCGGCTGGCCTTGAAGCAGGTCCATTCCCAGCAGAACCCCGAGAAAGACTGGGGCAATGACACCCTGGCAGCGGCCCGCTACGCCCTGTTCGCGCTGAACGACCGCTACGGCAGCGCAGCCAACCCGGTGCCCTTCAACGCGGCCAACACCCTGGTGATCGCAGGCTCCGCCTCCAACGGCGGCGCCGCCGCCCTGCGCGCGGCCGAGCAGGACACCAGCGGCCTGATCGACGGCGTCGTCGCTTCCGAGCCCATGGCCGAAATGCCCACGGCCGCCGGCTACGGCATCCAGTTTGGTGGTGTGGCCGTGGCCGGCTACGGCAAGACCCTGGCCGACTACGTCACGTACGGCAATCTCTACCAGCCCTGCGCGGCGCTGGCGGCCGGCGCCGCGATGACCGAAGTGTCCACCTTCAACTTCATCAGCATCGCCGGCATGACCGCCCGCGCCACGGCCCGCTGCACCCAGCTGGCCGCCAAGGGCCTGGTCGCCGGGGCCGACACCGCCGCCCAGGCGTTCGATGCCCTGAACAAGCTCAAGGCCTACGGCTGGACGCCTGAGAACGACCAGATGCACAACGCCCACTATGCGCTGGGCAATGGACCCATCCTCTCGGCCATGTACCCGGTCAGCTATGGCCGCTTTGCCGTCACGGACAACATCTGCAACACCAGCTTTGCCGCCGTGGACGCCACCGGCGCCCCTGTGGCCGTCACCGCTGCGGCCAAGGCCCAGAGCTTTGCCACAGCCAACGGCACGGCCAACGGCACGCCGGCCACCGTGGTCTACAACGACTCGGTGGGCGGTGCACGTTCCTGGCAGCTGGCTACCTCGCCGTCAACCGGCGTCGCTGACTTCGGCCTGGACAACGCGCTGTGCCAGCGCGCCCTGGTCACGGGCACCAACCCGGTCACCGGCGCGGCGCTGACGGCCACCAGCACGCCCACTGCGGCGCAGAGCGCGGCGGTGCGCGCGGGCATTGCCGAGGTGCTCCTGAACGGCAACCTGCGGGCCAAGCCCACCATCATCGTTGCCGGGCGCAGCGACGCCCTGGTGCCGGTGAACAACAACGCGCGCGCCTACGCCGCCTACAACAAGGTGGTCGAGGGCACGGCCAGCAAGCTCAGCTACATCGAGGTGACCAACGCCCAGCACTTTGACACCTTCCTGGGCCTGGGCGGCTTCGACACCCGCTTCGTGCCGCTGCACCCGTACTTCAACCAGGCGATGGACGCAATGTATGCGCACCTCAAGAGTGGTGCGGCGCTGCCTGCCAGCCAGGTGGTGCGCACGACCCCGCGCGGTGGCGCGCCGCTGGCCGCACCAGCCATTACGGCAGCCAACGTGCCGCCCATCAGCAGCGCGCCTGCCGGGGCCAACCAGATTGGCTTTGCGGGCACTTCACTGGCTGTACCCAACTAGAAGCGAACCCTGCAGGTCCGCCATCCAGGGACTTTCGTCAACAACAAAGGAGACAAGTCATGAACAAATGGACATCGTTGGGCCGGGGTTTGAAGTCGGGCGTCGTGGCGCTCGCAGTGGGGGCGTCGTGCATGGGTGCGGGGCTGGCCCGCGCCGCCGACATCGTGATCGGGCAGGTGGCACCGCTGTCGGGCGTGCTGGCCACCACCGGCGCCCAGATGGTGCTGGGCGGCAAGATCTATTTCAACCACATCAACGACACGGGCGGGGTGAACGGCCAGAAGATCAGGGTAATCGTCCAGGACGACGCGTACAAGGTCGATGACACCGTGCGCCTGACCCGGGAGATGCTGGCCAAACCGGAGGTCGTGGCGCTCTACGGCTTTGCCGGCACGGCCAATGTGGGCAAGCTGCTCAGTGATGGCGTGCTCGAGCAGGGCGGGGCGGCGCTGGTGGCGCCCTATACCGGCGGCGAGCCGCTGCGCAAGCCCTTCAACTCCTGGATTTTTCACCTGCGCGCCGGTTACGCGGACGAGACCGAGCACATGGTGCAGCAGGTGACCACCCTGGGCATGAGCCGCATCGCGGTGATGTACCAGGACGACGGCTTTGGCAAGGCCGGGCTCGACGGCGTGGTGGCGGCGCTGGCCAAGCGCGGGCTGAAACTCTCGGTGGCCGCCGGCTACGAGCGCAACACCGACAAAGTGGTCGAGGCGGTCAAGAAGATCAAGGAGTCTGACGCGCAGGCGGTGATCATGATCTCGGTGAACAAGCCGACGGCCGCCTTCATGAAGCTCTACCGCGAAGGCGGTGGTGGCGCGCAGCTGTACAACATCTCGGTGGTGGACCCGGCCGAGCTGGTCAAGCTCGCTGGCCTGAAAAATGCTCATGGTCTGGGCATCAGCCAGGTCGTTCCGTACCCTTACATGCCCAACCTGCCCGTGATCCGTGAATACCAGGCGCTCCTGAAGAAGTACGCGCCGGGCGAAGCCATCAACTACACGAGCTTCGAGCAGTTCCTGGGTGCCAAGGTACTGGTGGAGGCGCTGCGCCGCTCGGGCAAGAACCCCGGCCGCGCCGCGGTGGTCAAGTCACTGGAGTCCATGGGCAGCTTCGACCTGGGCGGCATCTCTGTCAACTACTCGCCCGAGAACCGTGTGGGTTCGAAGTACGTCGAAGTGACCGTGATCGGAAGTACCGGGAAGCTGCTGAAGTAGAGCATTACAGGGGAGTTGTCGCGATGCCAATGAGTTCGAATTACGTGACCTGCGCGGGCCGCGAAATCCACTACACCGAGTGGGGATCGCAGCATCGCCGCACCGTCATCGCCTGGCACGGGCTGGCGCGCACCGGCCGCGACATGGACGAGATCGCACAGCGGCTGTCGCTGCGCTACCGCGTCATCTGCCCCGACACACTGGGGCGCGGCCTGTCGCAGTGGAGCGTCGACCCCCGCAACGAATACCGCCTGTCGTTCTACGCCCGCATGGCCGCCGACCTGTTCGACCGGCTGGGCATCGAGGAGGCGCACTGGATCGGAACCTCCATGGGCGGCGCCATCGGAACCGTCTGCGCCGGCGGCCTGGTGCAGCCGCAACTCAAGGGCCGTATCACCAGCCTCGTGCTCAACGACAATGCGCCGCGGCTTTCCGCGCCGGCGCTTGAGCGCATCAAGGCCTACGCCGGCAACCCGCCGGCCTTTGGCACCATTGCCGAACTGGAAGCCTTCTTCCGCCAGGTCTACAAGCCCTATGGCTGGCTGAGCGACGCACAATGGCGCCGGCTGACCGAAACCTCGTCCAGGCGCCTGCCCGATGGCCGCGTAACGCCGCATTACGACCCGGCCATGGTCCGGCAATTCATCGACCACCCCAACGACTACGACATCTGGGAGCACTACGACGCCATCACCGTACCGGTGCTGTGCCTGCGCGGCGCGGAGTCGGACCTGGTGCTGCCCGATGCCACGGCGGAAATGATGCAGCGGGGCCCCGGTGCCCAGGGGCTGACACGCGTGGTGGAGATTGCCGGTTGCGGCCATGCGCCGGCGCTCAACGTGCCGGACCAGCTGGAGCTGGTAGCGGCTTTCATCGAAAGCCAGGACGCTGATTCGCCGTCCCGCCCGGTCGTGGCTACTGCGGCGCTCCCCTGAGCAAAGCCTCGGCGCGCGAGCGCGCCAGCGCATCGGCATCGGCCGGCTCGCGCGTGGGCCAGCCGGCCAGATGCTTTTCGGCCAGCGAGGCCAGCGCGTCCATCCAGGCCGCGTCGTCATTCAGGCAGGGGATGTAGCGGAAGGCCTTGCCGCCCGCGGCCATGAAGGCATCACGCGCTTCCAGCGAAATTTCCTCCAGCGTCTCCAGGCAGTCGCTTGTGAAGCCGGGGCAGACCACATCCACCTCGTGCACGCCGCGCTGCGCGAGCGCCACAAGCGTGGGCTCGGTGTAGGGCTCCAGCCACTTTGCCTTGCCGAACCGTGACTGGAAGGTGACGGTGTACTGATCCTTGCCCAGGCCGAGCTCGCGGGCCAGCAGGCGCGCAGTTTTGAGGCACTCGCAGTGGTAGGGATCGCCCAGCGCCAGGGTGCGGGCGGGGACGCCGTGGAAACTCATGACCAGGTGCCGGCCCTGGCCATGGTCCTGGCGGTGTTGCGCCACGCGGTGAGCCAGTGCGGCAATGTAGCCGTGGTCATCGTGGTACCGGGCCACGAAACGCAGTTCAGGAATGCTGCGCAGGGACCCGGTCCAGGCGTTGACCGCATCGACGATGCTCGCCGTCGTGGTGCCCGAGTACTGCGGGTAAGCCGGCACAACCAGGATGCGCGTCGCGCCTTGGGCTTTGACTTCGTCGAGCACCGATTCGATGGACGGGTTGCCGTAGCGCATGGCATACCTGACGGTCGCCTCATGGCCGCGCTCCTGCAGCGCGCTGCCCAGCGCGTTCGCCTGCTTTTGCGTCCAGACTTTCAGCGGCGAGCCTTGATCGGTCCAGATGCTGGCGTACTTGGCGGCCGACTTCGCGGGCCGCACCCGCAGGATGATGCCGTGCAGGATGGGCAGCCAGAGCAGGCGCGGAATCTCGACCACGCGCGGGTCGCTGAGGAACTGCGCAAGGTAGCGGCGCACTGCGGGCGCGGTGGGCGCATCAGGCGTGCCCAGGTTGCACAAAATGACAGCGGTTTTTTCGCCTTGGCCGTGAATGAAAGCGGGCTCGGGCCGGTAGGGGGAAGCAAGGGGCATGAGGTATTCTCACAGACCATGCTGGACATCACAAAAATCAGGGCCATTTCGCTGGACCTCGATGACACGCTGTGGCCGATCTGGCCGGTCATTGAGCGCGCTGAGAAGGTGCTGCACGACTGGATGGTCGACAACGCACCGATGGCAGCGGCCCTGTTTTCCAGCCCCGTGGCATTGCGCGAAATTCGCGACCACATGGCCGCCAACCGGCCCGACCTAAAGCACGACCTGAGCGCGGTGCGGCGCGAATCGATCCGCCTGGCGCTTTACCGCGCGGGCGAGAACCCGCTGCTGGCGGACAAGGCTTTCGAGGTCTTTTTCGCCGAGCGGCAAACCGTGACGCTGTACGAGGACGCGCATGAGGCGCTGGTGTTCCTGGCCGCACGCTTCCCGCTTGTGAGCCTGTCCAACGGCAACGCCGACGTCAACAAGGTGGGGCTGGGAGGATTCTTCCGCGCGGCCATCAGCGCACGCGAGTTCGGCGTGGGCAAGCCCGATCCGCGCATCTTCCATGCCGCCGCCGGCGCGGTGGAAGTCATGCCCTGGGAAGTCCTGCACGTGGGTGACGACGCCACGCTCGATGCGCTTGGCGCCCTCAACGCCGGCATGCAGGCGGCCTGGCTGAACCGCTCTGACAACCTGTGGCCGCACGATCCGCAGCCCCACGTGACGCTGACCAACCTCACGGAACTCTGCGAGCTGTTCCGCTGACAGGCGATGGCCAAAGGCCAATCGGCCTGCAGAGCTTGCCGGTATTGCTTTGGCAGCTATTAAATGTGTAGCGAGCCGAGCGCTTGTACCTTCCAAGCCAGCCACAGCTTGCGCAGGGGCGTGAGGCTGACGCGCTGGTGCAGTACCTGGAAGTCGTCGCGCTCAATCTCACGCAGCAGGGTGCGGTAGATGCTCGCCATCATCAGGCCGGCCTTCTGGGTGCGGCGGTCGGCCTCGGGCAGCAGGGCCAGCGCTTCGTCATAGGTGCGGTGTGCGCGGTCGGCCTGGAACTTCATCAGGGCGGTGAAGCGATCGGAGTACTGGCGCTTCAGTATCTCGTGCGCCTTCACGTCGAACTGCTGCAACTCGCTCACGGGCAGGTAGATGCGGCCGCGCAGCGAATCCTCGCCCACGTCGCGGATGATGTTGGTCAGCTGGAAGGCCAGGCCCAGCTTGTGTGCGTACTGTGTGGTCTGGGCCTGCGTCTGGCCAAAGATGCGCGCCGCCACTTCACCCACCACGCCGGCCACCAGGTGGCAGTAGCGCTGCAGGCCGGGGTAGTCGAGGAAGCGGGTCTGCTCCAGGTCGACCTGGCAGCCATCGATCACGGCCAGCAGTTGCGCCGCCTCGATGCCGTAGTCCGGCGCCAGTGGCATCAGTGCCTTCATCACCGGGTGCGTGGGGTTGCCCGCGTACGCCTGGCCCACTTCGCTGCGCCACCAGGCCAGCTTGGTCGCGGCCACGCCCGGGTCGCTGACTTCATCGACAACGTCGTCCACCTCACGGCAAAAGGCGTAGAAGGCAGTGATGGCCGCGCGGCGCGGCTTGGGCAGAAACAGGAAGGCGTAGTAGAAGCTGCTGCCGGAGGCGGCGGCCTTCTGCTGCACGTATTGCTCGGGGGTCATTCGCTGATTGTCACATTGCCACGAGGCGATTTATGGTCGCAACCGCTGATAGAGCAGTTGCATGGGCGTGCGCGAGGCCAGCGTCAGCGCGACGACTGCGAGGATGGCGCGTACCTGGCTGCGGGGCACCTTCACTTTTCCTGCGCCAGGCGATGACTGACCTGATTCGAGCAGTGCCAGCGTGCGCGCACCGATCAGCGCGGGCAGGGCGCTGCCGGCCCGTACGCGGCGGCTGCGTACGGCGACTGCGTATTCCATGCCGCCGTCCAGCAACCAGGCTGCCTTGTCGCGCCAGGCCTTCATGACGGGTTCGAGCACTGACGGGTTCAGTGCGGCCTGCTGGGGCGTTATGCCTGCCGCGGCCAGTTCGTCCGCCGGCAGGTAGCAGCGCCCGGCGGCCAGGTCAGCCGGCGCGTCCCGCAGGATATTGACCAGCTGCAGGCCCATGCCGTAACGGCGGCCCAGTGAAGCCATGGCGCCGCGCGGCAGGTCGGCAAATCCGGGCAGGTGGCGAAAGCACAGCCGGGTCCAGAACTCGCCGACGCAGCCGGCCACGCGCCAGGTGTAGTCACTCAGCTCGTCCGCTGTCGCAAGCGCATGCAGGGCGGAAGTGTCGCCAAAGCGCTGCACGTCCAGCACCTGGCCGCTGGTGATGGTGCGCAGCACCTCGCGCACGTCGTCCTGGTCGGCAGGTTGCAGTTGGGCTAGCCAGGCCAGGCATTCGGGCAGGGCCAGGATCAGGGCCTTTTCGCCTTCGTCCTTTTGCAAGGGGGCAAACGAGGCGAGGGCGGCAGCCAGGCCTGCGCGGGCGACTGCATCGCCGTCAATTGCGGCAGCCAGAAGCTGGAGTTTGGCCAGCCGTTCGCCCGCTGGAAGCTCGGCCGTGTCGGCCAGGGTGTCGGTCGCCCTGGCCAGTAAATAGGCCACGCCAACCGGCTCGCGCAGGGGCGCTGGTAGCAGCCGGATCGACAGGTAAAAGGAGCGCGAAACAGGGCGCAGAAGCTCGGTGTTCAAGCGCGGAATTGTCGCTTGACATTGCTCAGCGTTTACCCTAGATTACTAACCAGTCAGTCAGTAGTGTGCTTGTTCCGGGCACTTTCTGCGTACTTTTCCACGTATTCAGCCACAGGCCTGCCATGCGAATCCAGCCCTCAGTTTCCCTGCGCCTCATCGTCCTTGCTGCCTCAGCCTTGATGCTGGCCGCCTGTTCCAAACCGGCGCCGCCCGAGGAACCGATCCGCGCGGTCAAGGTGCTGACCGTCGGCGCGTCCGGCTTCCAGTCCGGTTACGAGTTCGCCGGCGAAGTGCGGGCCCGGGTTGAGTCGCGCCTGGGCTTCCGGGTGGCCGGCAAGATCATCAAGCGCCAGGCCGAGCTGGGCCAGCGCGTCAAGGCCGGCCAGGTGCTGGCCCAGCTGGATGCCCAGGACTACAAGCTGGCGGCCGACGCCGCCCGGGCGCAGCTGGCAGCGGCGACGACCAACCGTGACCTTGCGGCGGCCGATTACAAGCGCTATGCCGCGCTGAAAGACCAGAATTTCATCAGCGGTGCCGAACTCGAGCGCCGCGACACAACGCTCAAGGCCGCCCAGGCGCAGCTGGAGCAGGCGCAGGCGCAGCTCTCGTCGCAGGGCAACCAGGCCGGCTATGCCACGCTGGTGGCCGACGTGTCGGGGGTTGTCACTGCCATCGAAGCC
>CALRME020000063.1:0-9609 GCA_943369045.1 Sphingobacterium thalpophilum | reverse complement strand
GGCGTCGACGTGGCACCCTTGCAGCCGTCCAACAGTGGCTTCGACGTGAAAGGCGGTTGGTCTGGGCATTTCGCAAGCCGATTCGCCGGCCAGCCGTTCAAGTCGGTGGCCATCACATTCGGCGATTTCCACCGCAAGGGAGAGTTCGTCGCCACCGCCACCGGTGTAGAAGGCAGCCTGGTCTATGCCGCCTCGGCCCTGATGCGCGACGAGATCATGCGCAGCGGCAGCGCCACCTTCACGCTGGACCTGCTGCCTGACCGCGACGCGGCCAAGGTGCTGCAAGAGGTTTCTCACCCCCGCGGCTCGCGTTCGCTATCGAGCCACCTCAAGAGCCGGCTGGGACTGGACGGCATCAAGATGGGCCTGCTGCACGAGCTGGTGAGCAAGGACGACATGCAGCAGCCGGCGCGGCTGGCGGCGGCCATCAAGGCCTTGCCCGTCACGCTGTCGGCTGTGCGGCCGATCGACGAAGCCATCAGCACGGCAGGCGGCGTGCCGTTCGCGCAGCTGGATGAAAGCCTGATGCTCAGGCAGCTCCCCGGCCTGTTTTGTGCCGGCGAAATGCTGGACTGGGAAGCGCCTACTGGCGGCTACCTGCTCACGGCCTGCATGGCCAGCGGCCACGCCGCCGGCGAGGGCGCGCTGGCCCGGCTGAATCAACAACCCTAGAACTTCGAGCGCAGGTAAATGGCAGGCTTGCCATCCTTGCGGCGCAGCTGGATGCGGGTGTCGCCGCCGTTGAACTGCAGGCCGATGAAGCCGGAGTCGGCGGCAAAACCGCTGCGCCGCACGTTGTTCAGCTGCATTTCCACGCGCGCGCCATAGGCGGGCTGGCGCGACTGGATCATGCTGAGCGCGTCGGGCGGGTTCACCTGCCGCCAGGCCGCCACGTTGATGCGGTAGTTGTTGTCCAGCGTGTAGCGCCATTGCAGGCCCAGGTCCAGCGACTGCGTATTGGCGGTGCCGGTATTCGGGTTCAGGCCCAGGCCCGGCTGGGCGCCGGCGGCGCCGGACAGGCCCATGCTGATTCCCACGCCCGAAGGCGAGGCGCCGGACAGCCAGGTGGTCATATCGATGCGGTCGTTGCGGTTGGAGCCGTCGACCGAATCAAAGCGGGGGTAGGAGCCCGCCGAAATTTCCAGGTTCAGCGGTTTCCTCGACGCTTTGGCGGCAGCGGGGCTGGCGGCTGTTGCCAGCACGCCTGCGTTGTCCAGAGCCCGCGCGGGCAGGCACAAACTGGCCGCAAGCACGGCGGCGAAAGCAAGGCGGGCGGACATCGCATCGGCAGGCACAGGGCTCATTGGACACCTCGACTGGTGAAACAAGCTTAGGCAAGTGGCAACCGGATGTTTGTCAGACGGGGGCTAATCCTGATGAGGTGGCTTGGTCTGCAGCTTGCGCCGCTTAACGAACGGCAGGAATGCTGTCGCTGTGGGGGCCAAATGCCTGTGCAACCCGATGGATCGTGCCATCGCTAAAGACCAGCTTGCAGGAGAAAAAGAATGTTGCCTCCTGCAGCGGAAGATTGTCCCGGGCGCTCACCTTGAGCGCCACATAGAACGCACGCTTTTGTCCACTGTCGACAGGTTCGTTGATGAAGATTGGCAGTGCGAATGGCCGGGTCGTCTGCGCGCGGACCTGCGACAACTGTGCCCGGTCTGTGGGCGCGGCGCCTTCAGCCAGTGCGAACTGAACCGTGAAACCCTCGTCGCCAAGGGCCTTGTCATTGGCCACGCGGCGAAACACAGGGAGTTGGTCACTGTCGATCTTCACCAGGGTCGCGGCCCGCCCGCCCTTGTTGGTGACCTTGAACGGAAGGAGGGCGAATATCCCGGCCGCATCGGCCGGCGACCCCGGAGCCACGCGAATTGCCGCGTGCTGTTCAATTCTCAGGTCGGCAGGGGCCATGAGTCCATGTTCTGACCGATAGCGCGAAACAAAAATGCCGGACAGGAGGATGAGCGCCCCCATGAGGATGGCCAAGTCCGTGTGGCCAGCCAGACGGCGCCACCAGTGGCTGGCTTCGTGAAAGGGGCGGTCTTGCGAAAGCGACACAGGAAGTGCAAGAAGGCAAAAGAAGGTTGACGAGCCTTACCCCCGGCACTGGCTCCACAGTTAGGGCTGCTTGGTTCCCCACCTGACCCGGTTGGCCGCTTCACCATGCGGGGAGGCCCGTCAGACGCCATTGTAGGCGAGCCGGCAATGTCCTTCGCTCAGCGCAGTTGCAAATCCTCGCTGCCGAAAATGACTGATATGGGCTCAATGATGAGCTGCTTCGCCCCGGCCTCGACCTGGCCCGCCACCAGCGCGTCGATGCCGCAGGCTCTGGCCACTTCCACCGTGCGTTGAGCTTCTTCGGGCTTCACGAAGATCGCAAAACCCGCGCCCATGTTGAAGGTGCTGTAAGCCTCGCGGTCGTCCTGCTTGGCGTGTTGCTGGATGAATCTGAGCACCGGCGTCACGGGCGGCACGGCCTTGATGCGGTAAGTGAATTCGCTGGGGTGGCGCAGGAGCTTGCGCCAGCCGTGGCCTGTGATGTTGGCGCAGTACTTGGGCGCGATGCCGGCCTTGTACAGCGCCTCGGTCACGGGCGAATACAGGATTGTGGGCGCCAGCAGGGCGTCGCCGTAAGTCAGGCCGGGTGAGACTTCGCTGAGATACCCATCGGGCAGGCGCTCGACCAGCTTGCGCGCCAGGCTCAGGCCGTTGGCGTGGATGCCGCTGGAGGCCAGCAGCACGATGGCGTCGCCGGCGGCCAGGTTGTCGCCGACCGACAGCCGTTCTTTCGGGTTGATCAGGCCGGTGCACGAAGCGGCCAGGTCGATGCGGCCTTCCTCGACGATGCCGGCAAGCGCCGGTGTTTCGCCGCCGCCCCAGGCCACGCCGCAGATGTCACAGGCCTTCTTCCAGCCGGCCACCAGGGCCTGGGCGCGCTGCGCGTCGCCGAACCAGTCGCTGCCGCCGGCCGCCCAATAGGCCTGCACCACCAGCGGGGTCGCGCCCACCGTGATCAGGTCGTTGATCGCCATGGCAATCGTGTCCTGCGCGATACCGTCGTAGTAGCTTTTGCCGGTGAGTTTGGCCATCTCGTCGGCCACCAGGGTCTTGCTGCCCAGGCATTCGACGATGCTGGCCAGGTAGAACGGGCCCACGTCCAGCACATAGGCCGATTCACCTCGCGACGCCGTCACTTCCTTGAAACCGTGGGCGCCCATGTTCGCGGCTGTGGCCGCCGCCGCGCGCTGGGCGGTCACTTTCAAGGGGTCGATCAGGTCGTAATTGACGCCGGCCTGGTCATAGCTGAGCGTGTCGGCGTGGCTGCCGGAGGTGGGGGAAGTCATGGGCATGGATTATCGGTCATGGGCGCCTGCCTGCTGCCACGGAGCGGGCGGATGCCGCCCGTAGAATGCAGCCCATGTCGTACCTCGTGCTTGCCCGCAAATACCGTCCACGGAACTTCACCGAGATGGTGGGCCAGGGCCATGTGGTGCAGGCACTGACCAATGCGCTCACGCAGCAACGGCTGCACCATGCCTACCTGTTCACCGGCACCCGGGGCGTGGGCAAGACCACGGTCTCGCGCATCCTGGCCAAGTCGCTCAACTGCCAGGGCGTGGACGGGCAGGGCGGCATCACCGCGGCGCCCTGCGGCGTCTGCCAGGCCTGCATCGACATCGACAGCGGCCGCTTCGTCGATTACACAGAGCTCGACGCAGCGTCCAACCGGGGCGTGGACGAAGTGCAGGCGCTGCTGGAACAGGCCGTCTACAAGCCGGTGCAGGGGCGCTTCAAGGTCTTCATGATCGACGAAGTGCACATGCTCACCGGGCATGCGTTCAACGCCATGCTCAAGACGCTGGAAGAGCCGCCCGAATACCTGAAATTCGTGCTCGCCACCACCGACCCGCAGAAGGTACCGGTGACGGTGCTGTCGCGCTGCCTGCAGTTCAACCTGCGGCCCATGGCGCCCGAGACCATCCGCGAGCACCTGGCCGAAGTGCTCAAGGCAGAGAACGTGGAAGCCGACAACCAGGCGCTCAAGCTGATCTCACGTGCCGCGCGGGGCTCCATGCGCGATGCGCTGTCGCTGACCGACCAGGCAATTGCCTTTGGCAGCGGGGCCCTGGGTGAAGCTTCGGTGCGCCAGATGCTGGGCAGTGTGGACCGCAGCCATGTGTTCCGGCTGATCGAGGCACTGGCTGGCGGCGACGGCAAGAGCGTGGTGGAGACCTCGGAAGCGCTGCGGCTCAACGGCCTGAGCGCTGCCTCCACGCTGGAAGAAATGTCGTCCGTGCTGCAACGCATGGCGGTGCTGCAGACCGTGCCGGGCGCTGCTGACGACAGCGACGACGAGGCAAAAGAAGCGACGCGCCTTGCCGCGCTGATGCCGGCGGACGAGACGCAGCTGCTCTACAGCATGTGCCTGCACGGCCGCGCCGAACTGGGCCTGGCGCCCGACGAATACGCGGCGCTGACCATGGTGCTGCTGCGCCTGCTGGCCTTCAAGCCCGGTGCCGCGCAACAGGCCCCGGCGGAAAAAAAAACTCTGATTGAGGCCGCGCCGGCTGCCAGGCCGGTTGCGCAACCCCTTCAGGCGCCCAGTGTGGCGCGCGCTGCCGTCCCCGCCGTCGGCGCGCCGCCTGGCCGCGTGCTGCCGGTGGTCGAAACACAGCCGCCCCGGCCGCAACGCCCCGTGCCCACCGGACAGAACCCTGGCGAGCCCGGCAGCCCCGTGATGGGCGTGCCGGTCCGTGTGCAGGCAGAGTCGCCACGCGAAGCAGCTGCGGCCCGTCCCGCGAGCCCTCTGGTGCCCACCGAAGAGGGCGATTTCTGGCATGGCCTGGTGCAGCAGCTGGTGGCGCAGGAAGCTGTGACGGCGCTGGTGCGGGAGCTGGCACTGCAGTCGCAGCTGGTCGCGCGCGATACCGGCCACTGGATGCTGCGCGTGGAGCGCGAGTCGCTGAACCAGCCGGCCAGCCGCGAGCGCCTGCAGAACGCGCTGCAGGCGGCCGGGCATGCGGTGAGCCTGACGGTGGAAGTGGGCAGCGTGGGCGACAGCCCGGCGCGCCGCAATGCCCAGGCCGCCGCCGAGAAACAGCGGGCGGCCGAGGAAATCATCCTTGCCGACCCTTTCGTGCAGCACATGATGCGGGACTTTGGCGCGAAAATCGTGCCCGGAAGCATCAAGCCCGTGCAGAACACTTAGCCAACAAACCATCCAAGGAAACACCATGTTCAACAAGGGACAGCTGGCCGGCCTCATGAAACAGGCCCAGGCCATGCAGGACAACATCAAGAAGGCGCAGGACGAACTGGGCAACGTCGAGGTCACCGCCGAATCGGGCTCGGGCCTGGTCAAGGTCACCATGACCTGCAAGCACGACGTCAAGCGCGTGACCATCGACCCCAGCCTGCTGGCCGACGACAAGGACATGCTGGAAGACCTGGTCGCCGCCGCCTTCAACGCCGCCGTGCGCAAGGTCGAGGAGACCACGCAGGAAAAAATGGGCAAGCTCACCGCCGGCCTGCCGCCCGGCATGAAGCTGCCCTTCTGACCGCCCACACGCTTTAGTGGCCGACAACAATTCGCTCCAGGCCCTCATCGAGGGGCTGCGCCGCCTGCCCGGCGTGGGCGTCAAGTCGGCCTCGCGCATGGCCTACCACCTGCTGCAGCACGACCGCGAGGGCGCGCAGCTGCTGGCCGGCGCGTTGACGCAGGCCGCGACGCGAATGCGCCATTGCGCCCTGTGTCACACCTTCACCGAGAACGAGATCTGCGACACCTGCTCCAACCCGCAGCGTGACCAGAGCAAGCTGTGCGTGGTGGAAACGCCGGCCGACCAGGCCGCGCTGGAGCGCACCGCCGCCTTCAAGGGCCTGTACTTTGTGCTGATGGGCAAGTTGAGCCCGCTCGACGGCATTGGGCCCAGGGACATCGGCCTGCAGAAGCTGTTCGATCGCGCCACCAGCGGTGTGGTGCAGGAGGTGATCCTTGCCACCAATTTCACCGCCGAGGGCGAAGCCACGGCGCATGTGATCGGCGAGGCGCTCAAGCAGCGCGGTTTGAAAGTCACCCGGCTCGCGCGCGGCGTTCCCGCCGGCAGCGAGCTTGAATATGTCGACCTGGGGACCATCGCGCACGCGCTGGTGGACCGCCGATAGGCAAGTAGAGGAGAGACGAGAGATGATGGCGAAATTCACGATTGCCTACTGGTGCGTGCTGATCGCGGCCCTGATGCCCATTGCCTGCGCCGGCCTGGCCAAGGGCGGCGCGATGGGCAAGCGGCGCAGCGAAGGCGGTTACGACAACCACGATCCGCGCGCCTGGCTGGCAAAACAGACCGACTGGCGTGCCCGGGCCAACGCGGCCCAGGCCAATTGTTTCGAAGCGTTGCCGTTCTTCATCGGCGCTGTGGTCATTGCCCACCAGCTGGGCGCCGTCCAGGTCCGCCTGGACATCCTGGCCTTTGTGTTCATCACGCTGCGCGTGATCTATGTGGCCATGTATATCGCGGGTTTGCCCTCGGTGCGCTCGGGCGTGTGGACGCTGGCGCTGCTGGTGAACATAGGTATTCTTTTCGTCGGCTACCGCTAGCCGCACTCCATTGCTTACGTGGAAACCCGCACGGGATGTTCCCGATGCGATGTTTTGGTGCGCGCGCTAACCTGCAGGCAGTAAAAAAAGAGAGGCTTCCCCAATGAAAAACATCACCAACAACATTCCCCTGAGCCGACGAACCTTCACTTGCGCCACCGTGCTGGCGGCTGCCGCCATTGCCGCGCCCGCTCTGCGCGCCCAGGGCAAGCTCGAGAAAACGAAGATTTCCATCGCCGTGGGTGGCAAGGCCGCCTTCTACTACCTGCCGCTGACCATCTCCGAGCAACTGGGGTACTTCAAGGCCGAGGGCCTGGACGTGGAGATTTCCGACTTTGCCGGCGGCGCGCGTGCGCTGCAGGCGCTGGTGGGCGGCTCCGCCGATGTGGTCTCGGGTGCCTACGAGCACACGATCAACATGCAGAGCAAGAACCAGTTCATCCAGGCTTTTGTGCTGCAGGGCCGGGCGCCGCAGATCGCCATGGGCGTCTCCACCAAGGCCATGCCCAACTACCGAACGATCTCCGACCTCAAGGGCAAGAAGATCGGCGTGTCGGCACCGGGTTCGTCGACCAACATGGTGGCCAACCTGATCCTGTCGCGCGGCGGCCTGAAAGCCACCGACGTGAGCTTCGTGGGCGTGGGCACGGCCGCCGGTGCGCTGGCCGCGCTGCGCTCGGGCCAGATCGACGCGATGAGCAACACCGACCCGGTGATGACCATGCTCGAGCAAAAGGGCGACGTGAAGATCATCAGCGACACGCGCACGCTCAAGGGCACGCAGGAAGTGTTCGGCGGGCTGATGCCCGCCGCGTGCTTCTACTCGCACGGCGAGTTTGTGCAGAAGAACCCCAACACCTGCCAGGCGCTGGCCAATGCCATCGTGCACGGCCTCAAGTGGCTGCAGACGGCCGGCCCCAGCGACATCATCAAGACGGTGCCCGAAGGCTACCTGCTGGGCGACCGCGCGCTGTACCTGGCGTCGTTCAACAAGGTGCGCGAATCGATCTCGCTGGACGGCATCATCAGCGAAGAGGGCGCCCGCACGGCCCTCAAGGCCCTGACCAGTTTCGACCCGGCCATCAAGGCCGACAAGATTGACCTCGCCAAAACCTACACCAACGACTTCGCACGCCGGGCCAAGGAGCGGTTCAAGGCATGAGATTGAGGTAACCTCCCGCGCATGTCCGATTTCGCGCTCGAGCTCCTCAACATCACCGTCACCTTCCGTTCGCGGGAGGACCACACGCAGCGCTACACGGCCGTGGCCGACACCACGCTGCGCATCCGGGCCGGTGAATTCGTTTCAGTCGTCGGCCCCACGGGTTGCGGCAAGTCCACGCTGCTCAACATCGGCGCCGGCCTGCTCGACGCCTCGTCAGGTGAGGTCAAGGTGTTTGGCGAGCCGCTGTCGGGCATCAACCGCCGCGCCGGCTACATGTTCCAGACCGAAGCGCTGATGCCCTGGCGCAGCGCCATCGACAACGTCATGGTGGGCCTTCAGTACCGAGGCGTGCCCGACAGTGACGCCAGGGCGCAGGCCCAGGCCTGGCTGGAACGCGTGGGCCTGGGCGGCTTCGGCGACCGCTACCCGCACCAGCTCTCGGGCGGCATGCGCAAGCGCACGGCGCTGGCGCAGACGCTGGCGCTGGACCCGGACATCATCCTGATGGACGAGCCGTTCAGCGCGCTCGACATCCAGACGCGCCAGCTGATGGAAAACGAGGTGCTGGACCTGTGGGCGGCGAAGAAGAAGGCCGTGCTGTTCATCACGCACGACCTTGATGAGGCGATTGCCATGAGCGACCGCGTGGTGGTGCTGTCGGCCGGTCCGGGAACGCACCCCATCGGCGAATTCGACATCGATCTGCCGCGCCCGCGTGACGTGTCCGAAGTGCGCAGCCATCCCCGTTTCGTCGAACTGCACAAGCAGATCTGGGACGTGATGCGCGAGGAAGTCCTCAAGGGCTATGCGCAGCAACTGAAGAAGGCCGCGTGATGTTCAGTTCACTCAAGCCATCCGAGAAAAACCTGCGCTGGTGGCAAGTGGGCGTCCTGATTGCCATGCTGGTCCTGTGGCAGCTCGTTTCACTCAATCAGCAATATGCCTTCTTCCTGGGCGAGCCCTTGAAGGTGGCGGGACGGGTCTGGTCGTGGTTCATGCCGTTTGGCTTTGGCGAGAGCAAGCTGTTCCCGGACGGCCTGCCGGGCCGCGCCGACATCTACGTGCACCTGGGCGTGACGCTGCTGGAAACCGTTCTCGCATTCGCCATCGGCACGGTGCTTGGGCTTGTTTTTGGCCTCTGGCTGGCCCTCGCGCCCACTGCCAGCGCGATCATGGACCCATACATCAAGGCAGCCAATTCCATGCCGCGCGTGATCCTCGCACCCATCTTCGCGCTGTGGTTCGGCCTGGGTATCTGGAGCAAGGTGGCGCTGGCCGTGACGCTGGTGTTTTTCATCGTGTTCTTCAACGTCTACCAAGGCGTGAAAGAGGTGAGCCCTGTGGTCCTGGCCAATGCGCGCATGCTCGGTGCCAGCCAGAAGCAGCTGCTGCGAACCGTGTACCTGCCCAGTGCAACGAGTTGGGTGTTCTCAAGCCTGCATACCTCGGTGGGCCTGGCATTCGTGGGCGCGGTGGTGGGCGAGTACCTGGGCTCGGCGCGTGGCGTCGGCTACCTGATCCTGCAGGCTGAAGGCACGTTCGACGTGAATACCGTTTTTGCGGGCATCGTCGTCCTTACCGCCTTTGCACTGGTCCTGGACGGCATCGTCGGGCGCATCGAGAAGCGCCTGATGAAGTGGCAACCGAGAACAGGCGAGACAGAGAAACTCTGACTCGCCTGCGATTCACCGGCGGGGCCGGCGAGCGTGCATCGTGCCTTGTCAGCTGCGATTCGGGTTGTTCGGGAAGCGGTCGCGGTTGTTGCGAACGCCGTCTCCATCCTTGTCGTTGTCGTAGCGGTTGGAGATGCCGTCGCGGTCACGGTCCCCCCGGCCGCGGCGATCCC
>CALRME020000062.1:0-9770 GCA_943369045.1 Sphingobacterium thalpophilum | reverse complement strand
TGGTCGGCCCCCTGTGCCTGGCGCAGGCGCTGGTGATGAGCACCGGCCACCACCTCGCTGAAAAACCCGAACCGGCCAAGGGCCGCCGGACAAAGGCATGACCCAAGCAATGAACCAAGCCATGAGCAAGAGACCTTTTGA
Source organism: Sphingobacterium thalpophilum (assembly GCA_943369045.1). Lineage (GTDB taxonomy): Bacteria > Pseudomonadota > Gammaproteobacteria > Burkholderiales > Burkholderiaceae_C > Ramlibacter. The sequence continues at coordinate 9,629 of CALRME020000062.1, read as the reverse complement.
TCTGATCTGCGTGGGCCGCGCCGCGGTGGATCTGTACGGTGACCAGATCGGCGGCCGTCTTGAAGACGTGCGCAGCTTCAGCAAATACCTGGGCGGCTCACCGGCCAACACGGGTGTGGGCCTGGCGCGCCTGGGCCTCAAGCCCGCCATGCTGACCCGGGTGGGCGACGAGCACAACGGCCGCTTCGTGCGCGAGACGCTGGCCGCCGAAGGCGTCGACGTCGGCCACGTCAAGACCGACCCGAAAAAACTCACCGCGCTGGTGTTCCTGGGCATCCAGGACCGCGAAACCTTCCCGCTGGTGTTCTACCGCGACAACTGCGCTGACATGGCGATCAGCGAAGAAGACTTCGACAGCGACTTCATCGCCTCCGCCACCGGCCTGCTGATCTCCGGCACGCACCTGTCGCAGCCGCAGACCTGCAAGGCCTGCCGCACCGCAATTGCTCATGCGAGAGCACGCGGCACCCGCGTCATCCTGGACATCGACTACCGCCCGGTGCTGTGGGGCCTGACCAGCCCGGGCATGGGCGAGCAGCGCTTCGTGCCGTCCGGCCAGGTCAGCGCGCACCTGCAAACCATCGTCGCCGACTGCGACCTGATCGTGGGCACGGAAGAAGAAGTCCACATCGCCGGTGGCAGCACCGACACGCTGCAAGCCCTGCGCAAGCTGCGAGAACTCTCCCGCGCCACCCTGGTCGTCAAGCGCGGCCCCATGGGCTGCGTGGTCTTCGACGGGGCCATCCCGGACGACATCGAGAAGGGCCACAAGGGCCCCGGCTACCCGGTGGAAGTGTTCAACGTGCTGGGCGCCGGCGATGCCTTCATGGCCGGCTTCCTGCGCGGCTGGCTCAAGGACGAGCCGCTGGACAATTGCTGCAGCTGGGCCAATGCCTGCGGCGCCATCGTGGTGTCGCGCCACGGCTGCGCACCGGCCATGGCCAGCTGGGAAGAGCTGCAGCATTTCATCCGCAAGGGCTCGCCCACGCGGCGCCTGCGCGAAGACCCCCTGCTCGAACACATCCACCGGGTGACCAACCGCACGCTGGAATGGGACGAGCTGGTCATCCTGGCCTTCGACCACCGCGTGCAGCTGGAAGAGATCGCGGCGCGTCATGGCCGCGATGCAGATGCCATCCGCCGCTTCAAGCAGCTGATCGCCGACGGCGCAAAGCGTGGCGCGGCCTCGCGGCCCGGCGTCGGCGTGATCCTGGACGGCCGCTTCGGCGAAGACGTGTTGCCGTCGGTCACGGGCAAGGGCTGGTGGGTGGCGCGGCCGGTGGAACTGCCGGGCTCGCGCCCGCTGCAGTTCGAGGCCGGCAACCACCTCGCGCTGGAAATGCGCAGCTGGCCTACGGAGCACGTCGCCAAGTGCCTGGTGAGCTACCACCCCGGCGACGATGAAGACATGCGTGCAGCACAGCTCGCGCGCCTGGCCGAACTGCAGCATGCCAGCGCGGCTACCGGCCACGAATTCCTCATCGAGGTGATACCGCCGCGCGACATGGAGAGCGATGAGGAGACGCTGGCCATGGCGCTTGCGCAGATTTACAAGGCCGGCATCCGGCCCGACTGGTGGAAGCTTCCGCCGGCCGTGTCGGACGACAGCTGGGAGGCGATTGCCGCCGTCATCCAGGGCAACGACCCACATTGCCGCGGCGTCCTGATGCTGGGTCTTGAGGCCAGCGAAGAGGCGCTGGAGCGGAGCTTTCGCATCGCGGCGCCGCACCGCATCTGCCGCGGCTTCGCGGTGGGGCGATCCATCTTTGCCGACGCAGCGACGGCCTGGTTTGCCGGAAAGATGGACGACGGGCAGGTTATCGAGGACATCTCGCACCGCTATGCCCGGCTCATCACGCGGTGGGACGAGGCCCGGGCCGGCGTCACTGAATCTGTCAATTCAATCTTTTAAAGAAGTACGGAACAACACATGACAAAGAACATCGGATTCATCGGCATCGGGATGATGGGCCACGGCATGTCCAGAAACCTGCTGGCCAAGGGCTACGCGCTGACCTTCAAGGCCAACCGCAACCGAAGCAACCTGGACGACCTGCTGGCCGCCGGCGCAAAGGAAGCGAAGAGCAACGCCGAATGTGCGCGCGCCTGTGACATCGTGTTCATCTGCGTTACCGGCTCGCCGCAGGTCGAGGAGATCGTCTACCGCAAGGACGGCCTGCTCGAAGCCGCGCGCCCGGGCCTGATCGTGGTCGACACCTCCACCGCCGAGCCGGCTTCCACCGCCAGGATCCGCGCCGACCTGGCCGCCAAGGGCGTGAAGCTGGTGGACGCTCCGCTGGCCCGCACGCCCAAGGAAGCGGAAGAAGGCCGGCTCAACACCATGGTGGGCGCCGACCCCGAAGACTTCGCGATGGTCGAGCCCATCCTCAAGGCCTTCTGCGAAAACATCTTCCACGTCGGCCCGCCCGGTCACGGCCATGTGCTCAAGCTGGTCAACAACATGATGGCCATGAGCTTCGCGGCCTGCATTGCCGAGGCCTTCGCGGTCGCGGCCAAGACCGGCCTGGACCTCAACAAGCTCTACGACGTGATTTCGGTGGGCGGCGTCAACTGCGGCATCTTCCAGATGATGACCACCAAGACGCTCAAGGAAGGCGACGTGACGGGCTTCAAGTTCGGCATCTCCAACGCCCAGAAGGACCTGCGCTACTACACCCACATGGCAGAGATGCTGCCCGTGGCCAGCTTCATGGGCGAGGCCGCGCACCAGAGCTTTGTGCAGGCGGTCAACCTGGGCTACGGCGACAAGCTGATCGCCTCCCTGTTCGAGGCCCAGGAAAAGGCCAACAACGTCAAGATCATTCCCCGCTGATTCAACGCAAACCACCCGACCAACGACGACATAAAGAAGGAGACAGACATGAGCGAAGACAACACACAGGACAACAAAGCCACTTCCCGCCGTTCGCTGCTGAAGAACTCGGCGCTGGCCCTGGCCGGTGCGGGCCTGTATGGCGCGGCGCCGTTCTACGGCCCCTGGAAGCACAACCATGCCTGGGCCCAGGCCGCCGCGAAGAAGCCGCTGGTCATCGGCCTGACCATGGACGCCTCGGGCCTGTACGCGGCCTCCGGCGGTGAAGAGCGCCTGGGCGCCATGATGGCCATCAAGGAATTCAACGACAAGGGCGGCGTGCTGGGCCGGCGCATCGAAGCCATCCACATGGACACGGAAACCACGCCGGCCACGGGCTCGCGCATAGCCGAACGCATGATCACGCGCAACGAAGCTGCCTTCCTCATCGGCGCCGTGCACTCGGGCGTGTCCAACGCCATCTCGCAGGTGGCGCAGAAGTACGGCACGGTCTTCCTGAACACCAACTCCAGCTCGCCCACCGAGGCCGGCAAGGACTGCCACCGTACCAAGTTCGTCTGGGACGGCAACGGCACCAACTTCTCCAACGCCATCGTCAAGAACGCGATCAAGGCAAGTGGCAAGAACTGGGTGCTGCTGACCAACGACTACGTCTGGGGCCACAGCACCTCCAAGGCCACGCGCGCCATCGTGGAAGCCAACGGCGGCAAGATCGTCGACGAGCTGCTGGTGCCGCAGAACACCCGCGACTTCTCGGCCTACCTGCTCAAGCTGCAGCAGATCAAGCCCAACGTGGTGGCCACGGCCGTGGGCGGCGACGACATCAAGGCGCTGCGCCAGCAGGTGGTGCAACTGAAGATGAACAATTCCATGGCCTGGATCAACAACCAGCAGGACTGGCCCGACGTGTATGGCCTGGGCCCGGAACAGATCTTCGGCGTGTTCGGCACCACCTGGTACTACCGCCTCAACCTGCCGGGCGTCAAGGAATTCGTCGCGGCCTACCAGAAGCAGTACCCGGGCATGGCCATCCGCGTGCCGGGCAACGTCTATCACAACGCCTACATGGCCACCCGCGAACTGCTGCGCTGCGTCGAGGAAGCGGGCACCACCAACAACATTGCGGTGATCAAGAAGCTCGAAGGCCGGCAGATGAAGGCGGCCGACCGCCTGCAGCACTACGACGCCTGGATGGACCCCGTCACGCACCAGTGCCAGCAGACCATCTACATGGCCAGCTACAACGACCAGCCGGCCGAGAAGGACGACATCTTCAAGATCCTGTCGCAGATCGAGCCGAAGGAGGCGGTCGACAGGGACGCCGCCGGCGCCTGCAAGCTCGAGAGCTACGAAGCGACCCCGAGCTACGAAGCCTGACCTCGGCCGTACCACCAGGAGCACATCATGAGCACCATCCAGAGGCGGCGGCTTGTCCGCGGCGCGGGCGCAGCCATGCTTGGTTTCTTCGGGCCATGGCAGGTCCACCATGCCTGGGCACAGGCAAAAACGAAGAAGCCCCTGCTGATCGGCCTGACCACCGACGACACCGGCCAGTACGCGGCCAGCGGCCAGGACGAGCAGCGCGGCATCCTGATGGCCATCCACGAGCAGAACGAGCGCGGCGGGGTGCTCGGCCGCCGCATCGAGACCGTGCATGCGGACACCTGCGGCGACGGGGCCAAGGCCGCTCCGGTGGCGCAGAAGATGATCGTGGAGCAGGAGTGCGGTTTCCTGCTGGGCGCGGTGCACTCGGGCGCGGCGGCGGCCATATCGAAAGTGGCGCAGCAGTACGGCGTCATCTACTTCAACACCAACTCCAGCTCACCCACCGAGGCCGGCAAAGACTGCCACCGCACCAAGTTCGTCTGGGACGGTAACGGCACCAACTTTTCCACGTCCATCGTGCGCGGCGCCATGACCGGCTTTGGCCGTGACTGGGCGCTGATCACCAGCGACTATCTCTGGGGCCACAACACGGCCAAGGGCATACGCGGCATTGTGGAAGGCAATGGCGGCAAGATCGTGGAAGAACTGGTCGTGCCGCAGAACGCGCGCGACTTCGGCGCGCAACTCAAGCGCATCCAGCAGGTCAAGCCCGGCGTGATCGCCACCGCAGTTGGCGGCGACGACGTCAAGGCGTTGCGTGCCCAGGTGCGCAACGCCCGCATGGACCGCTCGTTCGCCTGGATCAACAACCAGCAGGACTGGCCCGATGTGTACGGCGCGGGCGCCGACGACCTGTTCGGCATCTTCGGCACCACCTGGTACTGGGGCCTGAGCCTGGCCGGCGTCAACGAGTTCAACGAGCGCTACAGCAAGGCCAACCCGGGCTACCGGATCAAGAAGCCGGGCAATGTTTTTTACAACGGCTACATGGCCACCCGCGAGCTGTTCCGCGCCATCGAGCGCACCGGTTCGTTCAACAACCTCAAGCTCATTCGCGAACTGGAGACGCTGAAACTTGCAGCAAGGGACCGCATGCAGCACCATGACGCCTGGATGAACCCCAACACCCACCAACTGCAGCAGACGATCTACATGGCTTCGTACAACACCCGTCCCAAGGAAGCCGACGACCTGTTCCGCATCCTGGGCCAGCAGCGCCCCGAAGAAGTGGAAGACCGCGCGGCCGCAGGCGCCTGCAAGCTGGAGTCGTATGCGGCGACGCCGAGCTACGAGGCCTGAAAGACAGACACATGGATTTGCTTGGATTGCTCCCCCATCTGGTCAACGGCATTTCGCTGGGCCTGCTGTTCGCCCTGATCGCGCTGGGCTTCATGCTCATCGTGGGCGTGATGGAAACCATCAACCTGGCGCACGGCTCGCTGTTTGCGCTGGGCATGTACTTCGCGCTGTTTTTTATCTCGCCGCAGCTGGGCTGGTTCCCCGGCCTGCAGTCCTGGTACATGCAATTGCCGATAGAGACGCGCTACCTGGTGGCGCTGTTCCTGGCGCCGGTGTTTGTCGGCCTGTTCGGCATGCTGCTGGAGCTTTGCATGCGCCGCACCTACGGCAAGGACCCGCTTTACGGCCTGCTGCTGACTTTCGGCGCCGCGCTGGTGATCGAAGAGGGCATACGCCTGATCTGGGGTTCGAACGAAAAGCAGCTGGCGCTGCCGCCGGTGATCTCGGGCGCCTTCATGATCGGCGACCTGATCTATTCGAAGTACCGCCTGTTCGCCAGCGGCTTCGCGGTGCTGGCCATCATTGCCCTGTGGCTGTTCCTGGACAAGACGCCGTACGGCGCCATCATCAAGGCCGGCGCCCATGACAGCGAGATGGTGCGGGCGCTGGGGATCAACCTGTCGCGGCTGCGCCTGCTGGTGTTCGGCATCGGCGTGGCCCTGGCAGCGATCGCCGGCGTGGTGATGGCGCCCATCTGGGGCATAAGGCCGCACGTGGGCGTGGACGCGGTGGTGCCGGCCTTCCTCATCATCGTGCTGGGCGGCGTGGGTTCGCTCTGGGGCGCGGTGATCGCCGGCCTGATGGTCGGGATGGTGGTGGGCCTGACCGGCGCCTATGCGTCCGAGTGGTCGCTGGTGTCCATGTACATCCTGTTCATTGCCGTGGTGACCTTCCGGTCGCGGGGCCTGTTTGGAAAGAAGAGCGTTCTCGATGTCTGATTCACAAGGCAAGCCCCTGCAGGGCAAGGTCGCCCTGGTTACCGGCTCGGCCGGCACCATGGGCCTGGCGGCCGTGAAGTTCCTGCTGGAAGACGGCTGCAAGGTCGCGATGGTCGACTTCAACGCGAAGCGCAACCAGCAGCTGGCGGCAGAACTGGGCCCGCAGGCCCATGCTTTCTCGTTCGACATCAGCGACGCCGACGCGGTGCGCGCGGGCCACGAAAGCATTGCCGGCGCCCTGGGCGAAGTCGACATCCTGGTCAACAACGCCGGCATCCTGTCCAACAACAAGGTCGAGGCCACCGACGCGGCCGAATGGCGGCGCGTGCTGGGCGCCAACCTGGACGGCGCCTTCTACCTCGCGCAGCGTGTGGTGCCGGCCATGAAGGCCAAACGCTGGGGCCGCATCATCAACACCTGCTCGCTGGCGGCCAAGACCGGCGGCCTGACGGCTGGCACGGCCTATTCGGTGTCCAAGGGCGCGATGAGCTCGCTGACCTTCTCGCTGGCGCGCGAACTGGCCGGCTTCGGCGTCACGGCAAACGGCATCTCGCCGGCCTATGTGAAGACGCCGATGATCACCGAACAGCTCAACGAGGAGCAGCGGCAGAAGCTGCTCAAGGACATCCCGGTCGGTCGCTTTTGCGAGCCCGAGGAATTCGCCCACGTGGTGCGCTTCCTGGCCTCGCCGCTGGCCGGCTTCATCACCGGCGAGATCGTGGACATCAACGGCGGCCTGCTGATGGACTGATGGATTGACATGGCAGACATCACACCCAGAATTGATTTCACGCAGGAGCTCTCGGGCTTGTTCAGCCTGAAGGGCAAGACCGCCTACGTGACCGGCGGCTATGGCGGCATAGGCGAGGCGATCGCCTGGGCGCTGGCCATCGCCGGGGCAAAAGTGGCTGTCTCGGGCCGCGATGCCGCCAAGGCCAAAGCGCTAGCCGACGAACTGCAACGCGCCGGACACGAGGCCTTTGGCGTGGCCATGGACGCGCATTCGGTCGCCAGCATCCGCGACTCGGTGGACGCCGTGGCCCAGCACCTCGGCGGCCTGAACATCCTGGCCAACTGCGTGGGCATACAGCGCGAACAGAAGATCGCCGATGTGACGGAAGAAACCTTCGACGAAGTGCTGCAGGTCAACCTCAAGGCCGCCATGTTCCAGGCGCAGGCGGCGGCCAAGCACCAGATCGCAGCCGGCGGCGGCGCGCAGATTCATTTGCTGTCGGTGCGCGCGCAACTCGGCTTGCGCGGGCGCGGCTACTCGGCCTACTGCTCGACCAAGGGTGGCCTGGTGATGCTGATCAAGCAGCACGCCAGCGAACTGGCCGAGCACGGCATCACCGTCAACGGCATCGCGCCCACGGTGGTGCGAACGGAGATGGCGCGCCACTGGCTGGAAAATCCCGAGACCAGGGCCCAGGTGCTCGGCCGTATCCCGCTGGGCCGCGTGGCCGACCCCAAAGACGTGGCCGGCGCGGCCGTGTTCTTCGCCAGCCCGGCGGGATCATTCGTCACCGGCCAGGTGATGTACATCGACGGCGGCATCACGGCGAGCCAGTAACGCACCAGGCTTTACGCACAGCTGGCGCGGCCTGCGGGCCATTTTCGGGCTGCAAGGCGCAGCTGGATTGCTTGCGCGATCTTCGAGGGTTGCAGCCTGGCGGGGAGATTCGAGACCTCCAGAATCAAGGCCCGGGTGCAGGCGTGCGCGGTTCGGGCTGGAATCATGCAGAATCAGTGCAGTGTGTGCCAGAGAGCGCGCACCGGCCCAGGGAGCCTCAGGTGCAGCATCAGGCGCGCATGCAGACAATCCGAAGTTGGGGCGGCTCCGGCCGTGGCGTGCTTGCGGGCCGCCCGTCACCCAAGCGCCGCTTCCGCGTGCGGATGCAGGCTTTCATCACCATCAACTATGTCGTCGACACGCTCGTGGTGACGCTTTTCGCCTGGAATGGCACGGTGGGATGGCGCGCGCCGCTTGCGTACGCGGTTTTGGCCGGCATCCTGTGCGCCGTGTTCTACGTCCTCACGGCCCGCGGGGTCAGCGAAGACATGGCGGACCCCTTGGTCGACCGCGTGCAGCGCGTGTGCGCCTGGGTGTTGCAGCTGGGTTTTGTGTGGACTTACCCGCAGCTTGGCTTCCTGTTTTTCAACATCCTCTTCGCGATCTTCGGCTTCAGTTTCCACCAGCCCAGAATCGGGTGGCGCAAGCTCGCGGTGGAATGGCTGGCGATCGCTAGCGCGACGGGATGGCTGGCCCTGCACCTGGGGCCGGCGCTGGAGGCGCCGCTCGGCACGCCGACCGAGCGGCTTCTGGTCTGGTTTTCCTATGCGTTGACCCTTGGCCGCTGCGCCTTCCTGGGGTTGCTGGGCAGCCAGCTGAGCACGCGGCTGCGAACTGCCAATCGGGACATCCGCCAGCTGAACGAGCGCCTCGATGCCCGCGTGGCTGAGCGCACCGCGGAGCTTCAGCGCAGCAACGAGAACCTGTCGGAGCTCAATCGCCAGCTGCAGGCGTTTGCCAGATCCATGGCGCATGACTTCCGCCAGCCCCTGATCACCATCGGCGGCCATGCCTCGCTGCTCGCAGAGAGGGTGGCGGCTCAGGGGGGTAGTCACGCTGCGCACCTGGAACGGATCGGCCAAGCTGTGCGCCAGATGGACCAGATGTGCAACCGGCTGACACTGCTGCTCAACGTGAACAGCATGGTGCTCGAATCGCAGGAGTTCGACCTGGCATCGCTGGCGGGCGAGGTCACCCACGAGGTGCGCCGGCGTTATCCCGGGCGGAAGGCGGCGGTGCAGATCGATCCGCAAATGCGGGTGAAAGCGGACCGCCGGCTTGTGAAGTTGGCGCTGGATGTGCTGATCGACAACGCCTTCAGGTTCGCGGCGGACGGGCGGGCAGCGCGCGTGCATGTGGCCTACGAGCGCACCGGCGGCGTGGACCGCCTGAGCGTGAGCGACGACGGCCCCGGCTTGAATGTGCCCGTTGCAGCCGGTCAGCCGGACGGCTGCTCCCGCCTCCAGGAGATTTACGGGCAGACGGGGACCGCCCTGGGGCTGGCCATCGTGGATGCGGTGGCCCGCCGCCACGGCGCGGGCACGTTTGCGGGAAGGTCGCATCTGGGCGGCGCGCGTGTGGGGTTCGCGCTGGAGCGTGATGC
>CALRME020000061.1:0-9814 GCA_943369045.1 Sphingobacterium thalpophilum | reverse complement strand
AGCTTTTTGTGTGAAGCGGAAATCACGCGCACGTCAATTTTCTGGGAGCGTGTCGCGCCGACCGGCCGCAGCTCGCGCTCCTGCAGCACGCGCAGGAGCTTGACCTGCATCGCCAGCGGCAGGTCGGCGATCTCGTCCAGGAAAATGGTGCCACGCTGGGCGGCGGCAAACAGGCCCGGGTTGTCGCGCACCGCACCGGTGAAGGCGCCCTTGACGTGGCCGAACAGCTCGGACTCGATCAGGTTCTCCGGAATGGCGCCGCAATTGACGGCCACCATGGCTTCCAGGCCACGCGGGCTGGCCGCGTGGATGGCGCGCGCCAACAGCTCCTTGCCCGTGCCGCTGTCGCCCTGGATCAGCACCGAGGCGTCGCTTTGCGCGATCAGTCGGGCCTCTGCGAGTACCTGCTGCATCCGCGGGCTGCGGGTCAGTATCGCCTCGCGCCAGGTCTCGCCGCTGTCGCTCGCCTCATCGAGCGGCATGTTGGCGCCCAGCGCCTGGGACGCCGCCAGTGCCCGGTCAACCTCGGCCATCAGCTCGCGCGCCTCGAAGGGCTTGGTGACGTAACCGAACACGCCCCGCTGCAGCGCCTTGACCGCATCAGGAATGGTGCCGTGCGCGGTCAGGATGAGCACCGGCAGCAACGGGTGGCGCCGGTGCACGGCCTCGAACAGCTGCAGCCCGTCCATGCCGCCCATGCGCAGGTCGGTGATCAGCAGCTGCGGCAGTTCGTGGTCCAGCTTGGCGAGCGCCGCCTCGCCGCTGGTGGCTTCCATGGTGTCGTGGCCTTCGCTGCGCAGGCGCAGGCCCAGCAGCCTGAGCAGGGCCGGGTCGTCGTCAACGATCAGGACCCTTGCCATCGTGCGTCAGGCTCCGGCGAGAGGCGCGTGCAGTTTCACATGGAAGCTGGTGCCGCGGCCCGGTTCGCTGTCGACGTTGATGGTGCCGCGGTGCAGCTGCACGCATTCGTGCACCACGTGCAGGCCGATGCCCGTCCCCTGGATGTTGCCGACGTTGGTGCCGCGATGGAAGGTCTCGAACAGGCGTGGCAGGTCGGCTGGCGGTATGCCGATGCCGCGGTCGGAGACCGTGATGAGCAGCCAGTCGCCGTCGGCTGCCACGTTGCAGTTCACCGCGGTTTCGGCCGGCGAGTATTTCAGCGCGTTGCCCAGCAGGTTGATCAGGATGTGGTGCAGCAGCTCGGCATCGACCAGACGGTGTTCATCGATGCCCTCGCAGCGCATGGCGATGCGCGAGGACTGCGCATTGGACTGGTCCATCTCGGCGGCCAGCTGCACCAGCAGGTCCGGCACGGCGCGCGCGGCCGGGTCGAAGGCAAAGCGGCCCGATTCCAGGCGGCTGGTCAGCAGCACCTGCTCGATCATGCTGTTCATGCGCGTCACCGCGCTCTTGATCAGGCCCACGATTTCCTTGCGCTCGCTCTCGGGCAGGCGCGAGCCGTAGTCATCGAGCAGTTCCACCGAGGACAGGATGGCCGCCAGCGGCGTGCGGAATTCATGCGAGGCCACGGCCACGAAGCGGGACTTGAGCTCCGACAGCTCGCGCTCGCGCTGCAGCGCTCCGCGGATTTCCTGTTCGGCATGGCGCCTGTCGGTCACGTCGATCAGGAAGTTCAGCGTGGCCGGCGCGCCCTGCCACTCGAAGACCACGGCGCTGATCTCCAGCCAGCGCACGTCGCCGTTCTTGTGGATCACACGGAACTGGTAGTGGTTTTCCACCGCCTCGCCTCGCAGGCGCCTCATGTGGTTGCCCAGCACCAGTTCGCGGTCGTCCGGGTGGATGAACTCGATGAAGGGTTTCGATTTCGCGGTCTCGTCGTCCAGCCCCGTCAGGGCCAGCGCGCGCGGGTTGGCGTACAGGATGCGCCCGGCGGCCGTGACCAGGATGCCTTCGTTGACGTTTTCCACCACCTTGCGGTACTTGGATTCCGAATCGGCCAGCGCCCGCTCGGCGGCCTTGCGCCTGGAGATGTCGCGCACGAAAGAGCTGAAGGTGTAGCCGTCGCCGGTGCGCACCGGCCAGACCGACAGCTCGGCGTCGAATTCCTCGCCGCTGCGGCGCAACGCCTGGGTCTCCACGCGGCGGTTGAAGATGAATGAGGTTCCGTCACGCAGGAATTTCTCGATCCCGGCGTTGTGGTACTTGCGGTGGCCCGCCGGGATGATGAGCTCGGTCAGGTTGCGGCCGATGGCCTCGGCCCGGCTCCAGCCGAACATGCGCTCGGCGGCGGTATTCCAGTCGATCACCTGGCTGAGCGCGTCTATGGTGATCACGGCGTCGTTGGCCGTGGCAATCAACGCTTCCAGACGGGTGGTGACGTCCGTGAGGTTGCGCTCGGCGTCGGTGCGGCGGCTGATCTCGGCGCGCAGCTGGGCCGTGGTGTCGAACTGCCACGACACATCGCGCGCGATGTGTGTCATGCGCGCTTCGCCGGTGGCGGTGAAAGACGGGAAGCCCCGTTCGCGCAGGCGGGCGATGCGGCCTTTGGCATCGCCATCGCCGGGCCGTCCGGGCTGGGTGAGGCGGTATTCCTCGTTGTAGCCGTCGGCGCCCCTGCCGCTGCGCGAAAGGCGCAGGCGTTCCCGGTCGTCGGCATGGATGGCTTCCAGCAGTACGGCAGAGTTGCCCACCGGGCTGGCGGCACCCCAACCCCAGAAGCGCTCGAAAGCGGCATTGGCATAGGTCAAACGGCCGCTGGCCGGATCGCAGACCCACAGCATCTCCTCGATGCCCTCGCCTATGCGAAGCAGCCCGTCCTCGGCAAGCCGGGCTGCGGCGGGGAGGGAAACGGGCGTGGTCATGGCTTGAGCATAAGCGCAGGAACCGGGATTTCCGCTGCCCGGATGGCGCAAAAAAGCCCAAGGCCCTCATGCACCACGACGTCCGCCCCCATGCGGAAACGGCATGGAAAGCGGCCGGAATTGGGCTTGTGACCCTAGGGAAAACCCTTAATCTAGGTTCATCGCAACTTTCACCCCTGTGGTGACCCCAGTCATGTACGCCCTTTTTGCCCAGATCGCCCGTTTCCTGCCCACCAAGGCCGTCGAGACCACCGGCGAAGCCCGCCACCTGATGGAAAGCGCCGAAGCCCGCGCCGGCCACGATTCCCACGAAGCCCAGGACCTGCGCATCGCCGCTTGCGCCTTCCTCAGCGTCGTTCGCTGAAGTAGAGATGAATCGGGCCCCCAAGCCCGCTGGATAAGCTTGGGCAGCTACAGAAAATGTAGCAAATCTGGCTCGGGCTGCAGCGTCAGGCTGCTTCCTTGTAGAAGAATTCACGCTGGCGCGACCGCGCCGCCAGCGGCCGGACGGCGTCACCGATGGCGCCAATGTGGTCCGGCGTGGTGCCGCAGCAGCCGCCCACGATGTTCACCAGCCCCTCGGCCGCGAATTCCCTCAACAGGCGCGAAGTCACGTCCGGCGTCTCGTCGAAGCCGGTGTCGCTCATCGGGTTGGGCAAACCCGCATTCGGGTAGCAGCTGATGAAGGTATCGGGCGCCACACGGTGCAGCTCCTGGATATAGGGCCGCATCAACGCGGCGCCCAGGGCGCAGTTCAGGCCGATGGCCAGCGGCTGCGCGTGGCGCACGCTGTACCAGAAGGCGGTGACGGTCTGGCCCGAGAGGATGCGGCCCGACGCGTCGGTCACGGTGCCGCTGATGATGAGCGGCAGGCGCTGGCCCGACTTTTCAAAGTACTCGTCCACCGCGAACAATGCCGCCTTGGCATTGAGCGTGTCAAAAATCGTTTCTACCAGCAACAGGTCTGAGCCGCCCTCGACCAGCGCTTCGGTCTGCTCGTAGTAGGCAGCGCGCAGGGTCTCGAAGTCGACGTTCCGTGCGCCTGGGTCGTTCACGTCCGGGCTGATGCTGGCCGTCTTGGGCGTGGGGCCCAGGGCGCCGGCCACAAAACGCGGCTTGTCGGGGGTCGAGAACTTGTCACACGCTGCCCGGGCAATGCGGGCCGATTCGAGGTTCATCTCCCGCGCCAGGAAGCCCAGTTCGTAATCGTCCTGGGCGATGCTGGTCGCGCCGAAGGTGTTGGTCTCGATGATGTCGGCGCCGGCTGCCAGGTAGCTTTCATGGATGTCGCGGATCACGTCGGGCCGCGTCAGGCTGAGCAGCTCGCCGTTGTTCTTGACGTCCTTGTGGTGGCCGGCAAAGCGCTGGCCGCGGAAGTCGGCCTCGGTCAGCTTGAAGCGCTGGATCATCGTGCCCATGGCGCCGTCCAGGATGGCGATGCGCTTTTCAAGGATGCCGGGCAGGGCCTGGCCGCGGGTGTAGGCGATGGGCTTCATGGTGCGTCCATTCTAGTTAACGGGGCCCGGCCTTGCGACTTCCGGGACAATAGGCGCCATCTTGACGACATCCACTTCGGCGCCTTCCGCCGCCCCCCTTTCGATTCTCAGCCAGACCTTTGGCTACGAGCAGTTCCGCGGCCCGCAGGCGGCCATCATCGACCATGTGATCGGTGGTGGAGACGCGCTGGTGCTGATGCCAACGGGCGGCGGCAAGTCGCTTTGCTACCAGATTCCGGCGATTGCGCGCCAGCGTGCGGGGCGTGGCATCACGGTGGTGGTGTCGCCGCTGATCGCGCTGATGCACGACCAGGTCGGTGCGCTGCACGAAGCGGGCGTGGATGCGGCCTTCCTCAATTCCACGCTGTCGGGCGAAGAGGCCAACGCCGTGGAGAAGCGCCTGCTGTCGGGCGAAGTGACGCTGCTGTACGCCGCGCCCGAACGCGTGACCACGCCGCGTTTCCTGGCGCAGCTCGATTCGCTGTACGAACGCGGCCAGCTGGCGCTGTTCGCCATCGACGAGGCGCACTGCGTGAGCCAGTGGGGGCACGACTTCCGGCCCGAGTACCGCGCACTCACCGTGCTGCACGAGCGCTTCGCCGGCGTGCCGCGCATGGCGCTTACCGCCACCGCCGACGACCTGACGCGCGCCGACATCGTCGAGCGGTTGCAGCTGGAGGAAGCACGCCAGTTTGTCAGCAGCTTCGACCGGCCCAACATCCAGTACACCATCGTCGAGAAGCGCGAGGCCACGGCGCAGCTGCTGCGTTTCATTGAACGTGAGCATGCCGGCGAGGCGGGCATCGTCTACTGCCAGTCGCGCAAGCGCGTGGAAGACATCGCCCAGACCCTGGCCGGCCAGGGCGTGACGGCGCTGCCGTACCACGCGGGTCTGGACGCCGCCGTGCGCCAGGCCAACCAGGACCGCTTCCTGCGCGAAGACGGCGTGGTGATGGTGGCCACCATCGCTTTCGGCATGGGCATCGACAAGCCGGACGTGCGCTTTGTCGCCCATCTGGACATGCCCAAGAACATCGAGGGCTACTACCAGGAGACGGGCCGCGCCGGCCGCGACGGCCTGCCGGCGGCCGCCTGGATGACCTACGGCCTGCAGGACGTGGTCAACCAGCGCCGCATGATCGACGAAAGCCCGGCCGGCGAAGACTACAAGCAGGTCATGCGCGGCAAGCTCGACGCGTTGCTGGCGCTGGCCGAAGCCACCGACTGCCGGCGCGTGCGGTTGCTTGGCTATTTCGGCGAGGCGTCAACGCCGTGCGGCAACTGCGACAACTGCGTGAGCCCGCCGCAGATCTGGGATGGGACCGATGCGGCACGCAAGCTGCTGTCCACGATCTATCGCGTGCAGCAGCAGACCGGCATCAGCTTCGGTGCCGGCCACATCATGGACATCCTGCGCGGCAAGGTGACCGAAAAGGTCACGCAGTTCAACCACCAGTCGCTCACGACTTTTGGCATCGGCGCGGAGTTCAGCGAGGTGCAGCTGCGCGGGGTGCTGCGCCAGCTGATCGCCACCGGCGCGCTGGCGGTGGACGCCGAGGCGTTCAATACGCTCAAGCTCACCGAAGGCTCGCGTGCTGTGCTCAAGGGCGAGATGCCGGTGCGCCTGCGCGAATCGACCTCGCTGCCAGCCGGACGGTCGTCAGGGCGGCGCGACAAGCCGGCCCGCGCACCTTCGGCGGTTGCGGCGGCGCTGGACGATGCCGGCCAGGAACGCTTTGCCGCGCTCAAGGCCTGGCGTGCCGAGGTGGCGCGCGAACACAACCTGCCGGCCTATGTGATCTTCCACGACGCCACGCTGGCGGCGATTGCCGCACTGTCACCGCAGTCGCTGCAGGACCTGCAGGGCGTGAGCGGCATCGGCGCAAAGAAACTTGAAGCTTACGGCGACGAAGTACTGCGCGTGTGCGCTGCAGCCTGAAGCGGCGGCTTACTGCACGAAGCCCATGCCGCGTGCCTCGCGCACCTCGGGCTTGATGCGGTGCTCGGCTTCGAGCTGGTCCAGGAACTCGGCCAGGCTGAATTCGGTGGCCAGGATATCGACCTGGCGCTTGATGGCAGCGAAATCGCCGGGGCACAGCTGCTCGAGTCTGGCCAGGCGCCGCGCGGCTTCTTCGGTGAGCAGTGACGCATCGCCGGCCAGCGCCTCGGTGATGAACATCTTCTCGCGCTGCACCGCGGTCAGCGGCTTGAACTTGATCTTGAAGGTAAAGCGCCGCAATGCCGCCTGGTCGATGCGGTCCAGCAAGTTCGTCGTGCACACAAAGATGCCGTTGAACCGTTCCATGCCCTGCAGCATCTCGTTGACTTCCGTCACCTCGTAGCTGCGCTGCGCGCCGCGCCGGTCCGACAGGAAGGAATCGGCCTCATCGAGCAGCAGTACGGCTTTCTCGGTTTCGGCTTCCCGGAACATGGCCGCCATGTTCTGCTCGGTCTCGCCGACGAATTTGCTCATCAGGTCGCTGGCCTGCTTGATGATCAGCGGCCGCTCCAGGCTGCGCGCGATGTGCTCGCCCAGGGCCGTCTTGCCGGTGCCCGGCGCGCCGTAGAAGCACAGCGTGCCGTGACCGCGGGCCTTGAGCGCCTGGACGATGCGGGGCACGTCGAAGCGTGTTTCCACGTTCAGCATGCCCAGGTCGTAGGTGGTGACGCTGCGGCGGGTGCTCTCGCCCTGCGCGCGGTTGCCCAGGGCGAGGTCGGAGTTCTTCAGCTGCCGCTCGATCAGGCTTTCCACTGAAGCCGTCTCGGAGGTGGCCAGGCCGGCGAAGCGCACCGCGGTGCGGATCTGCGCCGGCGTCAGGCCCTTGCGTTCCGTGAGCTTGGCAACGAAGGCATCGGAGACGGGCACGCCTTCCAGCGTCTTGCGCACCAGGCCTTCGCGCGCGCCCGGCGGCGGCGACTTCAGCTCCAGGTGGTAGGCGAAGCGACGCCGGAAAGCCGGGTCGATCTGCTCGATGCGGTTGGTCACCCAGATGGTGGGCACAGCGTTGGACTCAAGGATCTGGTTGACCCAGGCCTTGCCGCTGACGCTGCCGCTGGCCGGCGCGGCAACCTGTTCGGCGCGCGCCATCAGCTGCGCCGCCTCGTTGGAGATGGGCGGGAACACGTCCTCCACCTCGTCGAACAGCAGCGCGGCCTGGGCGCTGCCCTTGAGGAACACCTGCGCGATCTGGAGGGACCGGTAACGGTCGCGCCCGGACAGCGAGTTGCCGTCGCGGTCGGCGTATTCGACTTCGAACAGTTCCAGGCCCGCAGCCTGCGCCACGACCTTGGCCAGCTCCGTCTTGCCCGTGCCGGGTGGCCCGTACAAGAGGACGTTGACGCCGTGCTCCTTGCGATCGACCGCGTTGCGCAGCAGCGAGCGCAGCACCTGTGCGTCCTCGGATGCAAAGCTGAAGTCCTGCAGGTTCAGTGTGCTCTTGGCCGAGGGCCTTGTGAACACAGCCATCAACTCGTTCTGGTCCCGGTATTCGCGCATCAGCACGGGCGGCAGCTTTTCGCTGACCTTCATCAGGTCGGCCAGGTCGGTGATGTTGTGCTCGGAGATCAGGTTTTCCACCAGGCCGATGCGCTCGAGCCGCGAGCCGGCGCGCAGCGCTTCGCCCACGTCGGTGGCGCTGACGCCCGCAATCTCGGCGATCGCGGCATAGGCTTCGGGGGCGTTGTTGACCTTGAACTCCACCAGCAGGCTGCGCAGGTCGCGCTGGTAGCGCGCCAGCGTGCCGTAGAGAAGCAGCGCCCGCTCGGCTTTGTTCAACTGCAGCAGGCCTGAGAGCGCATCGATGTTTTTTTCCACTAGCGTGGAATGCTTCTTCAAGGCCAGCGTCAGCCATTCGCCCGTGACGGCCAGCACCGACAGCAGGTCCTTGGGCTGGTCCTTGGCGTATTCGTCCAGGTAGAAGAAAAGCGTGCCCTCTTCGTAGGGGCCGCGCCAGGCGCCGTGCCGCTCAAGGAACTCGCGCGCCTCCAGGGCTTCGTGGCCGCGCCAGAACTCGTTGTCCTTGCAGCGCCGGGTGAGGAACTCGCGCAACCTGCCCAGGGCCGGTGTGGGCCACACCAGGTGGCGCCCGGCCAGTGAGAGCAGGCCGTTGAGGTCGCGCCGCACATTGAACTTGCCGCCCTGCTTGGCGGCCAGCGTCAACACGAAATGCGAGCACATCAAGTCCAGCACCGGCGCGTCCTTGAGACCCGGTGAGGGAAGTACCTGCAGATCGACCGAACGCTTGACCATGGAAAGCCTCCAGCGGTGAAGGGCGCATGTCTACGATAACGCGAGTTGATACTACATGGAAGACATTGATTGTGGGGATTCCACTACCGCGATGACGGGCTGCTGCGGGCAATCCCGCCGACAATGCCTGCATGATCGAACTCGCAGACATCCACAACGCGGCTACGCGACTGAAGGGACAGGTGCTCGACACGCCGTGCGTGGAATCGAGAACGATTTCACAGATCGCCGGTGCGCAGGTGTTCCTGAAGTTCGAGAACCTGCAATTCACCGCCTCGTTCAAGGAGCGCGGTGCCTGCAACAAGCTCAGCCAGCTCAGTGCCGACGAACGCGCGCGCGGGGTCGTGGCGATGAGCGCAGGTAACCATGCCCAGGGCGTGGCCTATCACGCGCAACGCCTGGGCCTGCGCGCCGTGATCGTGATGCCGCGTTTCACGCCGGGCGTGAAGGTGGAACGCACGCGGGGGTTTGGGGCGGAGATCGTGCTGCATGGCGACACGCTGGACGAGTCGCGCGCCCATGCGCTCAAGCTCGCGCAGGCGCAGAAGCTGACTTTTGTCCACCCGTACGACGACGAAGCCATCGTCGCCGGCCAGGGTACGGTGGGCCTGGAGATGATGCAGGCCGTGCCCGAACTGGACACGCTGGTCGTGGCCGTGGGCGGCGGCGGGCTGATTGCCGGCATCGCGACGGCGGCCAAGGCGATCAAGCCGGGCATCGAGGTGGTGGGTGTGCAGACCGTGCGCTTTCCCAACATGTTCAATGCCATCAAGCACACCAACCATCCCCAGGGCGCCAGCACGATTGCCGAAGGCATTGCCGTGGGTACGCCGGGGAAGATTCCGCAGGCCATCATCGAGCAGCGCGTGGACGACATGCTGCTGGTCGACGAAGGCGACATCGAGCAGGCCATCGTGATGCTGCTGGAAATTGAAAAGACGCTGGTCGAAGGCGCCGGCGCGGCGGGCCTGGCGGCGCTGCTGAAATACCCCGAGCGCTTTCGTGGCCGCAAGGTCGGCCTGGTGCTGTGCGGTGGCAACATCGACCCGCTGCTGCTGGCCGCCATTGTCGAACGCGGCATGGTGCGCGCCGGCCGGCTCGCCCGCATCCGGGTCAGCGCACGTGACGTGCCGGGATCGCTGGCCCGCATCACGGCCATTGTGGGCGAAGCGGGCGCCAACATCGACGAGGTGCACCACCAGCGCGCGTTCACCACCCTGTCGGCCCAGAATGTGGAAATCGAACTG
>CALRME020000060.1:0-9843 GCA_943369045.1 Sphingobacterium thalpophilum | reverse complement strand
CAGCGCTGTGAGCTGCAACCCCCAGGGTTTGGCCTCGAAGCTGATCTCGGGCTGGTGGAACTCGCGCATGATGCGCGTCATCGGCCAGCGCTCGCCGTGCGCGTCACCGGCGGCGGCGCTGCGGAACTGCTTGCCGGCCGCGTTGTCGCCGATCTCGCCCAGCGATTCGTCGTTCAGGAAGCGGTGAAGGAAGGACGGGTGGGCCGGGTCGATCCCCACTTCGAAAGCCTGCAGCCAGTTGGCATTCCACTGGCCCTTGAAGGCGAAGGTGTGGCTGGCGGGCGCGGCGAAGCAGTCGAATTCAGGGAAGGGCGGTGGAACGCTGCCCTCAGCGCCAAGCCAGCCAAAGAGGATGCCGCTTCGCTCCAGCACCGGGTAGCTGCGCTGGCGCACACGCTCGCACAGCTTGCTGCCGGCGGGCTCGGCCGGCGTGTCCAGGCAGGCGCCACTGGCGTCGAACTTCCATCCGTGGAAAGGGCAGCGCAAGCCATCGCCTTCATGGCGGCCAAACGAGAGGTCGGCGCCGCGGTGCGGGCAGTCGCGGTCCAGCAGGCCCCAGGCGCCTTTCCCGTCCTTGAACAGCACAAGGTCCTGGCCGAGCACGCGCACCGCCTTGAGCGGCCGCTGCGCCATGCGCGGGTCCAGTGCGGGATTGAATTCATCGACCAGCGCCACCGGCTGCCAGTAGCTGCGCAAGACGGCACCACAGGGTGTGCCGGGCCCGATGCGGGTGATCAATTCGTTTTGTTCAGCCTTCATGGCAACACCTTTTAAAACGGTATACCGAAATTAAAATTCAGTGTACAGTCCGCGCCATGAACTTGCAAGACTCCGTGTTGATGCAGTTGCGCGACCTGATCCTGCGCGGGGAATTCCCGCCTGGGCAGAAGCTTGCAGAGCAGCAATTGGCCGAACGCCTGGGCGCCTCCCGCACCCCGGTGCGCGCGGCCCTGGTGACGCTGGAACAGGAGGGCCTGGTTGAGGCCAACGACACCGGCAAATACCTGGTGCGCCAGTACACGCCGCGCGAAGTGGCCGATGCGATAGCCGTGCGCGGCCATCTCGAGGGCATGGCGGCGCGCCTGGTAGCCGAGCATGGCGTCTCGCGCCAGCTGGCGATGGACCTGCAGGCCTGCCTGGAAGAGGGCGACCGGGCCCTCGCGCCCAACCCGCTGGCTTACGACAACTACGCCGCCTACGCAGCCATGAACGACCGCTTCCACGCGCTCATCCTGGAGGCCAGCGGCAACCGGGCACTGCAGCGTGCCGTCTCGCTCAACGACAAGCTGCCTTTCGCGCCGGCTTCGGCCATGCTGCCGATGCAGTCGTCGCTGCAGCAGGACCGCGACTGGATGCACTACGCCCAACGCCAGCACCACATGCTGGTCGATGCGCTCAAGGCCGGCGAAGGCGCACGCGCCCAGGCGCTGGCGGTGGAGCACACCGAGGTGGCGCAGATGAACATGCGCATGGCGCTGGCCAACCGGGCGGAGACCGAGCGTGTCATGCCCGCCATCCGTCTGGTGGTCGGCGGCTGATGCAGCTGCCCGGGGCGACGACGTTCACCCGCGCCGGCGTGCGTCGCGGCTTCATCGTCAGCCAGCCGCTGACTCCCGGTGTGGCGGTGTACGGCGTGGTGTTCGGCGTGCTGGCCTGCGAGCGCGGCCTTGCGCTGCTTGAAGCCCTGCTGATGAGCGCCTTCGTCTATTCCGGCAGCGCGCAGCTTGCGGCGGTGCAGGGCTGGACCCGGCCGGCCGTGCTGGCACCGCTGGTCTTCACCATCCTCGTCATGAACGCGCGCTACGTCCTCTACAGCGCCGCCATCCAGCCCTGGCTCGCAGGCGTCAAGCCGCGCGAGGCCTGGGCCACGCTGTTTGTGCTGGGCGACGGCAACTGGGCCCTGTCCATGAAGGAATACCACGAGGGCTACCGCGACGCGGGCTTTGTGTTCGGCTCCGGTGTGGCCATGTTCCTGCCCTGGCTGGGCGGCACGCTGGCAGGCCACCTGCTGGCGCGCAGCGTGCCCAACCCGGCGGCCTTCGGTCTGGACTTCATGCTGGTGGCCTTTGCCGCCGCCATCGGCATTTCGGTCTGGCGTGGCAAGTCCGACCTGTGGCCCGCGGTGGCGGCTGCGCTCACCGCGCTGCTGTTGCACCGCTGGCTGCCAGGCGGCTGGTACATCGTGGGCGCCGGCATTGCGGGAGGCTTGATGGGAGCGTGGCGCCATGGCCGTTGACCCGGATTTTTTCATAGCCGTCATGGCGATGGCCGCGGCCTCCTATGCCTGCCGCGTTGCAGGCTTTGTGCTGATGGGCTACATCACCATCACGCCGCGGCTGGAGTCGGCGCTCAAGGCCATCCCGCTGGCCGTGATGATCGGCATCGTGACGCCGGCCGTGTCGGCGGGCAAGCTGCCCGAAACCGCCGGGCTGGCGGTGGTGGTGCTGGTGATGAAGCTCACCCGCACCGACGTGCTTGCGGCCGTGGCGGGCGCGGCCACGGTGGCTTTGTGCCGCTACGCGCTGGTCTGACGCAGGAGGCAGGGCGATCGGGTTTATCCTTTCACGATGAAGCTCTATAACTATTTCCGCTCTTCGGCCTCGTTCCGCGTGCGCATCGCGCTGGAACTCAAGGGCCTGTCCTACGACTACATGCCCATCCACCTGGTCAAGGGCGAGCACAAGACGCCGGCCTATGCAGCCGTTTCTCCCACCGGGCTGGTGCCCACGCTGGAACTCGACAACGGCGACCGGGTTGCCCAGTCGATGGCCATCATCGAGTACCTGGACGAGACCCATCCCAACCCGCCTCTGCTGCCGGCCGACCCGCTGGGCCGGGCCCGCGTGCGTGCCCTGGCGCAACTGGTGGCCTGCGAGATCCACCCCATCAACAACCTGCGCGTGCTCAAGTACCTGGTCAAGGAACTCAAGGTCGACGAGGAGGCCAAGAACAACTGGTACCGCCACTGGGTGCGCGATGGCCTGGAAGCGCTGGAGCGCCAGCTTGCCACCCAGCCGCCTTCGACCTACCTGTGGGGCGAGACGCCGACGCTGGCCGACTGCTGCCTGGTGCCGCAGATCTTCAACGGCAGGCGCGTCAACACCGACTACACCGGCCTGACCCGCGTGATGGCGGCTTTCGACGCCTGCATGGCTCACCCGGCTTTCCAGAAGGCCCAGCCGTCCAGCTGCCCGGACAACGAAACCTGATGACGATCCCCGCCGACTGGCTGGTGCCCGACTGGCCTGCGCCCGCGAATGTCCGCGCCGTGTGCACCACGCGCAGCGGTGGTGTGTCGCTTGGGCCGTACGACAGCCTCAACCTCGGTGATCACGTGAATGACGATGCGGACGCGGTGCGTGCCAATCGCGAGCGCATGGCCGCGGTGATGGGCGCTCGTCCTGTGTTCATGCAGCAGGTCCACGGGACCCGCGTGGCCGCGCTGTCGCGCGAAACGCCCGATAGCATCAGCGCCGACGGCTGCGTCACGGACCAGCGCGGCATTGCCTGCACGATCATGGTGGCCGATTGCCTGCCAGTGCTGTTGTGCGATGCGTCCGGCCGCGCGGTGGCTGCGGCGCATGCGGGGTGGCGAGGCCTCGCCGGGGGTGTCCTGGAAAAAGCGCTGATGGCTTTCGAAGAGGCGGGCGATGCCTCGCCGCAGGAGACGTTCGCGTGGCTGGGACCCTGCATCGGGCCGGGCGCTTTCGAAGTCGGTGAAGAAGTGAAGGCGGCGTTTGAAGCGCACGACGCAAGCGCGGCCGCGATGTTCGCGCCGCACGCGCCCGGCAAATGGCTCGCCGACCTGCAGGGCCTGGCGCGACAGCGCTTGCAGGCCCTGGGCGTGACGCGGATCTACGGCAACGACGGCGGCAGCGCCTGGTGCACCGTCAGCAACGACTCACGGTTCTTTTCGCACCGGCGCGACCGGGTCAGCGGGCGCTTCGCGGCCTGCATCTGGCGCACTTGATGCGCTGCCCGATGCCGCGGCCTTCTGCGCTTCCCATTCCCTGGCTTCACGTTCCTTGCGGGCCTTGCGCCGGCGCGGCGCCCCCATCAGGTAAACCACCAAGGCGACAGGGCCGAGCCCATAGAGTACAAAGGTGACCAGGGCACCCAGCAGGGTGCCGGTGCTGCTGGTGGCTTCGGCCACCGACATCATCAGGGCGACGTAGATCCATGCGATAACAACAAGGTACATGGCAGGCGGACTTGAGTAGAAATGTTGCGTTGCAACATAAATTGCGGGATACTCGGGTTTACCCGAATAAAACAGAGCGTGGAGACAACATGAATTCTGAAGCAGACTGGGCCAAGGGCGCCCAGCAGGTGCAACAGCTGTTTGGCGACAGCTGGACCAAGGCCCTGCAATCTTTCCAGACCATGGACCTGGGCGGCGCCGCAACGCACATGCCCCAGCTGTCCATTCCCCCGGAAAAAATGCAGGAACTGCAGCAGGCCTACCTCAAGGATGCCGCGCAACTTTGGAACCAGGGCCTGCACGCCAGCACCGGCGGCGACAAGCGCTTTGCCGGCGACGCCTGGGGCGCCAATCCCATCGCTTCGTACTCGGCCGCCGCCTACCTGCTGAACGCCCGGACGCTGCTGTCGATGGCCGAGGCCGTGGACGCCGACCCCAAGACCAAGGCCCGCATCCGCTTCGCCATCGAGCAGTGGATGGCCGCCAGCTCGCCCAGCAACTTCATGGCGCTCAATGCCGAGGCGCAGAAGAAGGCGGTCGAGACCAAAGGCGAAAGCATTGCCAAGGGCGTGCAGAACCTGCTGCACGACATCAAGCAGGGCCACGTGTCGATGACCGACGAGAGCCTGTTCGAGGTCGGCAGGAACGTGGCCACGACCGAAGGCGCTGTGGTGTTCGAGAACGAGCTGTTCCAGCTCATCGAATACAAGCCGCTCACGGCCAAGGTGTACGAGCGGCCGCTGCTGCTGATCCCGCCCTGCATCAACAAGTTTTATATCCTCGACCTGCAGCCCGAGAACTCGCTGATCCGCTATGCGGTTTCGCAGGGCCACCGCACCTTCGTGGTGAGCTGGCGCAACCCTGACGAGTCGCTCGGCGACCGGACCTGGGACAGCTACATCGAGGACGCGGCGCTCGAAGCCATCCGCGTGGTGCGCGAAATCTCCGGCCAGGACAAGAAGGGCGGGCAGATCAACACACTGGGTTTCTGCGTCGGCGGAACCATCCTGGGCACGGCGCTGGCCGTGCTGGCGGCGCGCGGCGAAAAGCCGGCGGCTTCGGCCACCCTGCTGACAACCTTCCTGGATTTCACAGACACCGGTGTGCTTGACCTGTTCATCGACGAGGCCTTCGTCAAGTTCCGCGAAATGCAGCTGGGCAAGGGCGGCCTCATGAAGGGGCAGGACCTCGCGTCCACCTTCAGCTTCCTGAGGCCCAACGACCTGGTCTGGAACTACGTGGTGGGCAACTACCTCAAGGGCGAGACGCCGCCGCCGTTTGACCTGCTGTACTGGAACAGCGACTCGACCAACCTGCCTGGCCCCATGTACGCCTGGTACCTGCGCAACACCTATTTCGAGAACAACCTGGTCAAGCCGGGCAAATGCACGGTGGCGGGCGAGAAGGTCGACCTGCGCAAGGTCGACCTGCCCGTCTACATCTACGGCTCGCGCGAAGACCACATCGTGCCCATCGGCGGCGCGTATGCGTCCACCCAGCACCTGCCGGGCAAGAAGCGCTTCGTCATGGGTGCATCCGGCCACATTGCCGGTGTGATCAACCCGCCCGCCAAGAACAAGCGCTCGTACTGGACCAATGACAAGCTCCCGAAGACCCAGGCCGAATGGCTCAAGGGCGCCAGGGAGCATCCCGGCAGCTGGTGGACCGACTGGGCCGCCTGGCTCAAGGGCCACGCCGGCAAGCAGGTTGCAGCGCCCAAGGCCTACGGCAAGGGCAAGTACAAGGCGATCGAAGCGGCGCCGGGCCGCTACGTCAAGGCGAAAGCCTGAACCCCATCACTGAACACTCTGGAGACTAAAAAATGGAAGACATCGTCATCGTTTCGGCCGTCCGCACCGGCGTCGGCAAGTTCGGCGGCTCGCTCGCCAAGATCCCCGCCACCGAACTGGGCGCCATCGTCATCAAGGAAGCGCTGGCCCGCGTGAAGATCGACCCGGCCACCGTGGGTGAAGTGATCATGGGCCAGGTGCTTGCTGCGGGGGCGGGCCAGAACCCGGCCCGGCAGGCTGCGCTCAAGGCCGGCCTGCCCAAGGAAGTGCCGGCGCTGACCATCAATGCCGTCTGCGGCTCGGGCCTGAAGGCCGTGATGCTGGCCGCCCAGTCCATCGCCTGGGGCGACAGTGAAATCGTGGTCGCCGGCGGCCAGGAAAACATGAGCGCCGCGCCGCACGTGCTGCCCAATTCGCGCGACGGCCAGCGCATGGGCGACTGGAAGCTGCAGGACACCATGATCGTGGACGGCCTGTGGGACGTCTACAACCAGTACCACATGGGCGTGACGGCAGAGAATGTGGCCAAGGCCCACGACATCAGCCGCGATGCGCAGGACAAGCTGGCGCTCGGCAGCCAGCAGAAGGCCGCCGCGGCGCAGGAGGCCGGCAAGTTCAAGGGCGAGATCGTCGATGTGGTCATCCCGCAGAAAAAGGGCGACCCGGTCGTCTTCAACAGCGACGAGTACATCAACAAGAAGACCAATGCCGAAGCCCTGGCGGGCTTGCGCCCGGCCTTCGACAAGGCCGGAAGCGTCACGGCAGGCAATGCCTCGGGCCTTAACGACGGAGCCGCCGCGCTGGTGATGATGAGCGCGAAGAAGGCCGCTTCGCTGGGCCTCACGCCGCTGGCCACCATCAGGGCCTTCGGCACCACCGGCCTGGACCCGGCCACCATGGGCATGGGCCCTGTGTCGGCCACGAAGAAGGCGCTCGAGCGAGCCGGCTGGAAGGCCTCGGACGTGGACCTGTTCGAGTTGAACGAAGCCTTCGCAGCGCAGGCCTGCGCCGTCAACAAGGAGCTTGGCATTGATCCTGCAAAGGTCAACGTCAATGGTGGCGCGATCGCCATCGGGCACCCGATCGGTGCGTCCGGCGCGCGTATCCTCGTCACGCTGCTGCACGAGATGCAGCGCGCGGGCGCGAAGAAGGGCGTCGCGGCCCTGTGCATCGGCGGCGGCATGGGGGTTTCCCTCGCGGTCGAGCGCTAAATACCGGTTACAACAAAACAACTGAACAAGGAGATAGGAATGAGCCAGAAAGTCGCGTACGTCACCGGTGGCATGGGTGGCATTGGTACCGCCATTTGCCAGCGCCTGCACAAGGAAGGCTTCAAGGTCATCGCCGGCTGCGGCCCCACCCGTGACTTCAACAAGTGGCTGGGCGAGCAGAAGGCCCAGGGCTACACGTTCTACGCGTCGGTCGGCAACGTCGGTGCCTGGGATTCCACGGTCGAGGCATTTACCAAGGCCAAGGCCGAGCACGGCAGCATCGACGTGCTGGTCAACAACGCCGGCATCACCCGCGACCGCATGTTCCTGAAGATGACGCGCGAGGACTGGGATGCGGTGATCGAAACCAACCTCAACAGCATGTTCAACGTGACCAAGCAGGTCGTGGCCGACATGGTCGAAAAGGGCTGGGGCCGCATCGTCAACATCAGCTCGGTCAACGGCGAAAAGGGCCAGGCCGGCCAGACCAACTACTCGGCCGCCAAGGCCGGCATGCACGGCTTTTCGATGGCGCTGGCGCAGGAGCTGGCCAACAAGGGCGTGACGGTCAACACCGTGAGCCCGGGCTACATCGGCACCGATATGGTCAAGGCCATCCGCCAGGACGTGCTCGACAAGATCGTCGCCACCATCCCGGTCAAGCGCCTGGGCCAGCCGGAAGAAATCGCTTCCATCATTGCCTGGCTGGCTTCGGAAGAAGGCGGCTACGCCACCGGCGCCGACTTCTCGGTCAACGGCGGTCTGCACATGGGCTGAGGCTCAAGGACCCATGTAAAAAAACCCGCTGCGGCGGGTTTTTTACTTTTTGTACTCCCCGCATCCCCTACGATGGCGCCATGCCCCACATCCTGATCGTCGAGGACGACCTGCCTGCCGCCAGGGTGCTGGCGGGTTACCTGAAGGCGCAGGGCCTTGATTCATCCATCGTGGAAGACGGCCTTGAGGCCGTGCCCGAGATTCGCCGCGGCCAGCCCGATCTGGTGCTTCTGGACCTGACACTGCCGGGCCAGGACGGCGTGGCCGTGTGCCGCGAGGTGCGCGCGTTCTCGCAGGTGCCCATCATCATGTTCACCGGGCGAATGGAAGAGATGGACCGGCTGACCGGCCTGGACGTCGGCGCCGACGATTACGTGTGCAAGCCGCTGGCCACGCCGCGCGAGGTGGTGGCGCGCATCAAGGCGGTGCTGCGCCGCGCCGAAGGCAGTCAGGCAGCCGTATCCGCGCCCGGCTTCCACGTCGACGAGCAGGCCATGCGCATCGCCTGGCAATCGCAGTGGCTGCCGCTGACGCCGCTGGAATTCCGTCTGCTCAAGCAACTCCTGTCGCGCCCCGGCCGGGTGTTCTCGCGGGCCGACCTGCTCGAGAGCGTGCACGAGGATTTCCGCGACACCACCGACCGCGCAATCGACACCCACATCAAGAACCTGCGCAAGAAAATCGCCAGTGTGCGGCCCCAGGGCGCCGCCATCGTTTCGGTCGACGGCGTGGGCTACCGGTTCGACCCCGACGCTCAGGAGCCGGCCTGACCTCCTGAAATCGGTGGCATTTGTGGAGGCGGTCTCCACAAAGCTCGCGCGTTCATCCCCTACGATGCGGCCATGCGCCTTCGCATCGTCCACCAACTCTCCCTGCTCATGCTGGCCAGCGTCCTGCTGTCGGTCGCGGCCGTGGGCGGCCTGGTGGCCTGGAACCTCAAGGCCGGCTTCTCGGACTACCTTCGCTCGCGCGACGCGCAGCAGCTTGAACGTTTTGCCCAGGTCGTGGCGCAGCGTGCGGCCTGGGACACGTCGCTCTCGCTCAGCGATCCGCAGCGCCTGCCCATGCGCGAGCTGATGGACGAATTCCTGCACCGTGAAGGCGCTGCGCCGCCGCCAAACTGGCGGCCCCCGCGCGCGGAGCGGCCGGGGCAACCGCCCGGCCCGCCGCCCGAGGGGGGTGAGCCGGGCATGAGGCCACGTCCGCCGCCACCGCAGCGCGAAGGCCCGCCGCCCCGGGAAGGCCCGCCGCCGGCGAGGGGTCAGGGCGGTGCCGACGCCGTCACCCAGCGCATCCAGGTGGTGGACCTGCAGGGCCGCCGTCTGGGCGGTCCGCAATTTCCGCCGGAGCGTGAGTTGCTGCAGGAGCCTGTGCGCGTCGGCGACAAGGTGGTGGCGCAGGTGCGCATGCTCCCCAGCAGCGGTCTGGAAGGCGTGGACGCGCGATTCCTGGCCCGGCAGTACAAGGGCCTGGCCCTGGCCGCCGGCGGCAGCCTGGCGCTGGCCCTGGTGGCGGCCTGGCTGGCTGCAAGCTGGCTGGGCACGCCGCTGCGGCGCGTGCAGGAAGCGGCGCGCCGCATCGCCGGCGGGGAATTGAATGTGGAGGTGCCTGAATCGGGTTCGCGCGAGATGGCCGAATTGATCGGCGACGTGAACCGCATGGCCGCGTCGCTCAAGTCGCTCGAAGGCGCGCGCAGGACCTGGATCGCGCAGATTTCACACGAACTGCGCACGCCGCTGTCGGTGCTGCTGGGTGAGCTGGAGTCGATCGAGGACGGCGCGCGCCAGCCTACCGCGCAAGTGATCGCGGGTTTGCGCAGCGAGGTGCTGCAACTGGTGCGGCTGGTCAATGACCTGCACACCCT
>CALRME020000059.1:0-9873 GCA_943369045.1 Sphingobacterium thalpophilum | reverse complement strand
GAAGCCGAGCCGGGACAGGTCGTCACCGCCGGTACGCCGGTGGTACGCATCGCCCAGGACGGCCCGCGCGACGTGGTGTTCTCCGTGCCGGAAGACAAGGTCGTGGCCATCAAGCCGGGTGCTGACGTGAGCGTGCGTGTCTGGGCCGGCGACGCAACGATGGTGGGCAAGGTGCGCGAGGTCTCGGCAAGCGCCGACCCCGTGACGCGCACTTACCCGATAAAGGTGGCCCTCGATGCTGCGGCTACCCCGCCGCTGGGCGCCACGGTTTACGTGGCCCCGGCATCTCTTAGCCACGCGGGCGCGCAAGTCATCAAGCTGCCCACCAGCGCGCTGCGCCAGGACGGCAAAGCAACCGCGGTGTGGGTGCTGGACAAGGCCACGATGACGGTCAAGTCGCAAACGGTGCAGATCGCCACAGCCGATGGCAACGAGGCCGTGATCGCCAGCGGACTGGCGCCCGGCATGCTGGTGGTCTCCGCAGGGGTGCATGTGCTCTCGCCCGGCCAGAAGGTGACGATCTACCAGGACAGGACGGCCGCGCCCCTGCCGGCTGTCGCCCAGACCGAATCCAAGACGGCCACCAAGTAAGCGGGAGCGGACATGACGCAAACGCAACCCAAAGAGGGCTTCAACCTCTCCAAATGGGCGCTGGACCATCCGGCGCTGACCCGCTACTTGATGATCGTGCTGATGCTGCTGGGCTTTGCCGCCTATTTCCAGCTTGGGCAGGACGAAGACCCGCCGTTCACCTTCCGCGCGATGGTGGTTCGCACCTACTGGCCGGGCGCCACGGCGCAGCAGGTGGCCGAGCAGGTGACCGACAAGCTCGAGCGCACGCTGCAGGAAGCGCCGTACGCCGACAAGATCAGCAGCTATTCCAAGCCGGGCGAGTCGCAGATCATTTTCCAGATCAAGGACTCGTCCAAGGCCGCCGATGTGGCCAACGTCTGGTACACGGTACGCAAGAAGATCGGCGACATGCGCCAGACATTGCCGGCCGGCGTGCAGGGCCCGTTCTTCAATGACGAGTTCGGCGACGTGTACGGCGTGATCTACGCGCTGGAGTCCGACGGCTTCAGCTATGCCGAACTCAAGACCTTTGCCGACGATGTTCGCCAGCAGCTGCTGCGCGTGCCCGACGTGGCCAAGGTGGAACTGTTCGGCGTGCAGGACGAGAAGCTGTTTATCGAGATTTCGCAGAAGCGCCTTGCGCAGCTGGGGCTTGATTTGAACCAGGTGCTGGCGCAGCTGGGCCAGCAGAATGCGGTTGAATCGGCCGGTGCGGTGCAGACGCCGCTGGACATCGTGCAGGTGCGCGTGGCCGGCCAGTTCGAGGCCGTGGAGCAGCTGCGCGCGATGCCGATCCGTGGCACGTCAGGCAACCAGCTCCGCCTGGGTGATATCTCGGAGATCAAGCGCGGCTACGTGGACCCGCCGGCGGTGAAGGTGCGCCACCAGGGCAAGGAAGTGATCGCGCTGGGCGTTTCCATGGCCAAGGGCGGCGACATCATCCGGCTGGGCGGCTCGCTCAGGAGCGCGTTCAGCAAGATCGAGGACGGCCTGCCTGCGGGCATCAAGCTGGTGCAACTGCAGGACCAGCCGAAGAACGTGGCGAGTTCGGTCAACGAGTTCGTGCGCACCCTGGTCGAGGCCGTGATCATCGTGCTGGCGGTGAGCTTCATCGCGCTCGGATTCCACAAGCGCCCGGATGCGCAGTCGCTGCCGCTGTGGAAGCGTTACTACATCGACGTGCGCCCGGGCCTGGTGGTGGGCATCACCATTCCGCTGGTTCTGGCCGTCACGTTCCTGGCCATGGACTACTGGGGCATTGGCCTGCACAAGATCTCGCTGGGCTCGCTCATCATCGCGCTGGGCCTGCTGGTGGACGACGCCATCATCGCGGTGGAGATGATGGTGCGCAAAATGGAAGAGGGTTACGACAAGGTGCGTGCTGCCACCTTCGCCTACGAGATCACCGCCATGCCCATGCTGACGGGCACGCTGATCACCGCGGTTGGCTTCCTGCCGATCGGCATGGCGCGCTCGGCGGTCGGTGAGTACACATTCGCGATCTTCGCCGTGACGGTGATCGCGCTGGTGCTCAGCTGGTTCGTCTCCGTGTACTTCGTGCCCTACCTGGGTACCTTGCTGCTCAAGGCCAAACCCCATGCCGCCAATGAAGGGCCACACGAGCTGTTCGACAGCCCGTTCTACAACACCTTTCGCCGCACCGTGAACTGGTGCGTCAAGCACCGCTGGATCACCATAGGCGCGACGCTGCTGACGTTTGCGCTGGGCATCGTCGGCATGGGCAAGGTGCAGCAGCAGTTCTTCCCGGATTCGAGCCGGCCCGAAATCCTGGTCGCGCTCTGGTCGCCGGAAGGCACCTCGTTCACGGCCAATGAAGACATCGCCAAACGCGTGGAAAAGCGCCTGGGCCAGGAAGCCGGCGTGACAGGTGTAAGCACCTGGGTCGGTTCCGGTGTGCCACGCTTTTACCTGCCGCTGGACCAGGTGTTCCCCCAGACCAATGTGTCGCAGCTGATCGTCATGCCCAAGGACCTTGCGACCCGTGAATCGTTGCGGGTGAAGCTGCCCGCCTTGCTGGCCCAGGAGTTCCCCGAAGTACGCGGCCGCGTTACGCTGTTGCCCAACGGGCCGCCCGTGCCGTTCCCGGTGATGTTCCGTGTGGTGGGGCCGGACCCGGCCGCGCTGCGAGGCTTTGCCGACCAGGTCAAGGCCGCCATGCGTGCCAGCCCGAACACGCGCGGCACCAACGACAACTGGAACGAGTCGGTCAAGGTGCTGCGGCTGGAAGTGGACCAGTCCAAGGCGCGCGCCCTGGGCGTGACCAGCCAGTCAATTGCGCAGGCGTCCAAGACCATCCTGTCGGGCACCAATGTGGGCCAGTTCCGCGAAGGGGACAAACTGATCGACATCGTGCTGCGCCAGCCTCTCGATGAGCGCAACGCAATCACAGACATCGCCAATGCTTACCTGCCGACGGCCTCGGGCAAGTCGATCCCGCTCACGCAGATCGCCAAGCCGGTCTTCACCTGGGAGCCGGGCGTGATGTGGCGCGAGAACCGCGACTACGCCATCACCGTGCAGAGCGACATTGTCGAGGGCCTCCAGGGTGCCACGGTGACGGAAGAACTGATGCCCAAGCTGAAGGCGCTGGAAGCGAAGTGGCCGCTCGGCTACAAGATCCAGGTGGCCGGTGCCGTTGAAGAGAGCTCCAAGGGGACTTCGTCCATTTCCGCGGGCGTGCCCATCATGCTGTTCCTGACCTTCACGTTGCTGATGCTGCAGCTGCACAGCTTCAGCCGCGCCATGCTGGTGTTCCTGACGGGGCCGCTGGGCATCGCGGGCGTGGCGGGTGCACTGATCCTGCTTGGCCGGCCGTTTGGTTTTGTCGCACTGCTGGGCGTGATCGCGCTTATGGGCATGATCATGCGCAATTCGGTCATCCTGATCGACCAGATCGAGCAGGACCGTGCCCGGGGTGTGCCGGCCTGGGACGCTATCGTGGAATCGGCGGTTCGCCGGCTGCGCCCCATTGTGCTGACTGCAGCGGCTGCCGTGCTGGCCATGATCCCGCTGTCGCGCTCGGTGTTCTGGGGGCCGATGGCTGTGGCCATCATGGGTGGACTGATCGTGGCGACCGTGCTCACCCTTCTTGCCTTACCGGCGATGTATGCGGCCTGGTTCAGGGTGAAACCTGTTACCGGTTAAAATCACAGGTTGACCGAATTTGGGCGGGCGGTCAGGGTTACCCTGGCCGCCCGTTCCAGTTTTCAGCTCAGCGCGGGTGGCGAAATTGGTAGACGCACCAGGTTTAGGTCCTGACGCCAGCAATGGTGTGGGGGTTCGAGTCCCCCCCCGCGCACCAGCGAAACACATTTACCTCAAGAGAGAAGCATCATGGCCGTGAACGTAGAAACCCTGGAAAAACTCGAGCGCAAGATCACCCTGACGCTGCCCGTCGGTGTCATCCAGTCCGAAGTCGATACGCGCTTGAAGCGCCTGGCCCGTACAGTCAAGATGGATGGCTTCCGTCCCGGCAAGGTGCCCATGACCGTCGTGGCCCAGCGTTACGGCTATTCGGTTCACTACGAAGTGATGAACGACAAGGTCGGCGAGGCATTTGCCCAGGCCGCCAACGAAGCCAAGCTGCGTGTTGCCGGCCAGCCGCGCATCACCGAAAAGGAAGGCGCCCCTGAAGGCGAAATGGCCTTTGATGCCGTGTTCGAGGTGTTCCCCGAAGTCAAGATCGGCGACCTGTCCACCGCTGAGGTCGAGAAGCTCTCGGCCGAAGTGACCGACAGCGCGATCGACCGCACGCTGGATATCCTGCGCAAGCAGCGCCGTACCTTCGCCCAGCGCGCGATCGTCGACGCCGCCCAGGACGGCGACCGCGTGACGGTGGACTTCGAAGGCAAGATCGACGGCGAGCCGTTCGAGGGCGGCAAGGCCGAAGCCTTCCAGTTCCTGGTCGGCGAAGGCCAGATGCTCAAGGAATTCGAGGAAGCCGTGCGCGGCATGAAGTCGGGCGAAAGCAAGACTTTCCCTCTGGCATTCCCCGCCGACTACCACGGCAAGGATGTGGCCGGCAAGCAGGCGGACTTCATGGTCACCGTCAAGAAGATCGAGGCAGCGCACCTGCCTGAAGTCAATGAGTCGCTGGCCAAGTCGCTGGGAATCGCCGATGCGACTGTGGAAGGCCTGCGCGCCGACATCAAGAAAAACCTGGAACGCGAAGTGAAGTTCCGCCTGCTGGCCCGCAACAAGCAGGCCGTCATGGACGCGCTGGTGGGCAAGGCCGAACTCGACCTGCCCAATGCCAGCGTGCAGTCTGAACTGGAACGCATGATCGAAGGCGCCCGCGCCGACCTCAAGCAGCGCGGCGTCAAGGACGCCGACAAGGCCCCCATTCCCGAAGAAATGTTCCGCCCGCAAGCCGAGCGCCGTGTGCGCCTGGGCCTGGTGGTGGCCGAACTGGTGCGCGCCAATGAACTGAACGCCAAGCCCGAGCAGCTCAAGGCCCATGTGGACGAACTGGCTGCCAGCTACGAAAAGCCGGCCGACGTGGTGCGCTGGTACTTCAGCGACAACCGTCGCCTGGCCGAAGTCGAAGCCATCGTGATCGAGAACAACGTGACCGATTTCGTGCTCGGCAAGGCCAAGGTCACCGACAAGGCGATCTCGTTTGACGAACTGATGGGCCAGCAGGGGTAAGTGGCAAATCGCGGCCTGCGGCCGCGAACCTGGCGGGGCTTGTGCGGGGCTTGCAGTCCGCGGCACAGGCCCCATCTCATTTTTGGCTACAGTACACGTCAAGAAACCGGAGTCTTTAAATGAGCGCACTTGAAACGCAGGGTCTCGGCATGGTGCCGATGGTGATTGAGCAATCCGGCCGCGGCGAGCGGTCCTACGACATTTATTCGCGCCTGCTCAAGGAGCGGGTGATCTTCCTGGTTGGCGAGGTCAACGACCAGACCGCCAACCTGGTTGTGGCGCAGCTGCTGTTCCTTGAAAGCGAGAACCCCGACAAGGACATTTCGTTCTACATCAACTCGCCCGGCGGCAGCGTCACTGCCGGCATGGCCATTTTTGACACCATGAACTTCATCAAGCCCGACGTTTCCACACTGTGCTGCGGCTTTGCGGCCAGCATGGGCGCCTTCCTGCTGGCGGCCGGCGCCAAGGGCAAGCGTTTCTCGCTGCCGAATTCGAAGATCATGATCCACCAGGTGCTTGGCGGCGCACGCGGCCAGGCCACCGACATCGAAATCCATGCGCGCGACATCCTGCGCACCAAGGACCAGATGAACCGCATCCTGGCCGAGCGCACCGGCCAGCCGCTGGAAAAGATCAAGAACGACACCGAGCGCGACTATTTCCTTGAAGCCGAAGAGGCCAAGACCTACGGCATCATCGACCAGGTGATCGCCAAGCGGCCCTGAATACCCGGGAATAAGGCCGCGCCTGCAGCCGGCCAGTTGCTCCGCGGCAACGGCGCCTCCTGTTACAGGAAGGCGCCGTTTTTAATTGGTTATCATCTTCCAAACGCTTCAAAGGCACCCCCACATGGCCGAGAAAAAAGGCTCTTCCAGCGAGAAAACCCTGTACTGCTCCTTCTGCGGCAAGAGCCAGCACGAAGTCAAGAAGCTCATCGCTGGGCCTTCGGTTTTCATCTGCGACGAATGCATCGACCTGTGCAACGAAATCATCCGCGACGAGCTGCCCGCGGGTGAGGAAGCACGCGAGGGCCGGGGCGACTTGCCGACGCCCAGCGAGATCAAGAACAACCTCGACAACTACGTCATCGGCCAGGAACCGGCCAAGCGCACGCTGGCCGTGGCGGTCTACAACCACTACAAGCGCCTGCGCCACAAGGAAAAGGCCAAGAAGGACGAGATCGAGCTCACCAAGAGCAACATTCTTTTGATCGGTCCTACTGGCTCGGGCAAGACGCTGCTGGCGCAGACCTTGGCGCGCATGCTGGATGTGCCCTTTGTCATGGCCGATGCCACAACACTGACTGAAGCCGGCTACGTGGGCGAGGACGTCGAGAACATCATCCAGAAGCTGCTGCAAAGCTGCAACTATGAAGTCGAGCGGGCGCAGCGCGGCATCGTCTACATCGACGAAATCGACAAGATCTCGCGCAAGTCCGACAACCCGTCCATCACGCGGGACGTGTCGGGCGAGGGCGTGCAACAGGCGTTGCTCAAGCTGATCGAAGGCACGATGGCCAGCGTGCCGCCGCAGGGCGGCCGCAAGCACCCGAACCAGGACTTCCTGCAGATCGACACGACCAACATCCTGTTCATCTGCGGCGGTGCCTTCTCCGGCCTTGAAAAGGTGATCGAGAACCGCACCGAGGCCTCGGGCATCGGCTTTGGCGCCTCGGTCAAAAGCAAGAAGCAGCGTACGTTGACCGACATGTTCCGCGAGGTCGAGCCCGAAGACCTGATCAAGTTCGGCCTGATTCCCGAACTGGTGGGGCGCATGCCCGTGGTTGCGACGCTGGCCGAGCTGTCGGAAGACGCGCTGGTGCAGATCCTGACCGAGCCCAAGAACGCCTTGGTCAAGCAGTACGGCAAGCTGCTGGCCATGGAAGGTGTCGACCTTGAGATCCGCCCCAGTGCGCTCAAGGCAATTGCCCGCAAGGCGCTCATCCGCAAGACCGGGGCGCGCGGCCTGCGCTCCATCCTGGAGCAGTCGCTGATCGACACCATGTTCGAGCTGCCCAATGCATCGAATGTCGACAAGGTCGTGGTGGACGAATCGACCATCGACGAGAACAAGCCGCCCCTGCTTGTGTACCGCGAAGCCGCGAAAAAGGCCTGATTCAGGCCCCTTCTTTGCGCCCGTCCTGACTTTTCAGTGACTTTTCGAAAAATTCAGCCCCTGCGAGCCGCAATGGCATGCGCACGGGTTGAAAATGCCTTTATCCAGTCCATATTCAGCTGGTAATTCAAAGGAACCTCATGTCCGGACACGTTCCCCTTCCTTCAACCCCGATCGACCTGCCGCTGCTGCCGCTGCGCGACGTGGTGGTGTTCCCCCACATGGTGATCCCGCTGTTCGTGGGCCGCCCCAAGAGCATCAAGGCGCTGGAGGCCGCGATGGAGGCCGAGCGCCGCATCATGCTGGTCGCGCAAAAGGCCGCCGCCAAGGACGAGCCTTCGGTTTCCGACATGTTCGACGTCGGCTGCGTCTCGACCATCCTGCAGATGCTCAAGCTGCCTGACGGCACCGTGAAGGTGCTGGTCGAGGGCCAGCAACGCGCGCGCGTGAACCGCATAGATGACGGCGAGGCGCATTTCTCTGCCAATGTCACGCCGGTGGACAGCTCGGGCCAGCAGCAAAAGACCAGCGAAATTGAAGCCCTGCGCCGCGCGGTGATGCAGCAGTTCGACCAGTACGTCAAACTGAACAAGAAGATCCCGCCCGAAATCCTCACCTCCATTTCAAGCATCGATGACCCGGGCCGCCTGGCCGACACCATCGCCGCCCACCTGCCGCTGAAACTGGACAACAAGCAGATCGTGCTTGACCTGTCCGACATCAAGCTGCGCCTTGAAAACCTGTTCGAGCAGATCGAGCGCGAGGTCGACATCCTCAACGTCGACAAGAAAATCCGCGGCCGCGTCAAGCGCCAGATGGAAAAGAACCAGCGCGACTTCTACCTCAACGAGCAGGTCAAGGCCATCCAGAAGGAGCTTGGCGAAGGCGAAGAGGGCGCGGACATCGAAGAGATCGAAAAGAAGATCAAGGCCGCCAAGATGCCCAAGGAGGCATTGAAGAAGGCCGAGGGCGAGCTCAAGAAGCTCAAGCTGATGTCGCCCATGTCGGCTGAAGCCACCGTGGTGCGCAACTACATCGACGTGCTGGTCGGCTTGCCGTGGGCCAAGAAGACCAAGATCAAACACGACCTGGGCAACGCGGAAGCGGTTCTCAATGAGGACCATTACGGCCTGGACAAGGTCAAGGACCGCATCCTTGAATATCTTGCTGTGCAGCAGCGCGTGGACAAGGTCAAGGCGCCCATCCTGTGCCTGGTCGGCCCCCCCGGTGTCGGCAAGACCTCGCTGGGGCAGTCGATCGCCAAGGCGACCGGCCGCAAGTACGTGCGCATGGCCCTGGGTGGCATGCGTGACGAGGCCGAGATCCGCGGTCACCGCCGCACCTACATCGGCGCGCTGCCGGGCAAGGTGCTGAGCAACCTCAACAAGGCCGGCACGCGCAACCCGCTGTTCCTGCTCGACGAAATCGACAAGCTGGGCACCGACTTCCGCGGCGACCCTTCGAGCGCATTGCTCGAAGTGCTGGACCCGGAGCAGAACCACAAGTTCGGCGACCATTACGTCGAGGTCGACTTCGACCTGTCGGACGTGATGTTCGTGGCGACTTCCAATTCGATGAACATCCCGCCGGCATTGCTGGACCGGATGGAAGTGATCCGCCTGTCGGGTTACACCGAGGACGAGAAGGCCAATATCGCGCTGACCTACCTGCTGCCCAAGCAGATGAAGAACAACGGCGTGAAGGACACCGAGCTGCTGGTCACGGAAGACGCGGTGCGCGACATCATCCGTTACTACACCCGTGAAGCTGGCGTGCGTTCGCTTGAGCGCGAGCTGGGCAAGATCTGCCGCAAGGTGGTCAAGGGCCTGCTGCTCAAGAAGTACACGCCGCTGCTGACGGTGAACGCGGAGAACCTCAACGAGTTTCTAGGCGTGCGCAAGTTCAACTACGGCCGTGCTGAAGAGCAGAACCAGGTCGGCCAGGTGGTTGGCCTGGCTTGGACGGAAGTGGGCGGTGACCTGCTGACCATTGAAGCTGCGCTGATGCCGGGGAAGGGCATCATCACCACGACCGGTTCGCTGGGCGACGTGATGAAGGAATCGGTTGCTGCCGCACGCACCGTGGTGCGCAGCCGCGCCCGCGGCCTGGGCATCAAGGACGAGGTGTTCGAGAAGCGCGACATGCACATCCACGTGCCTGATGGCGCGACGCCCAAGGACGGCCCGAGCGCGGGTGCCGCGATGACGACGGCCATCGTGTCGGCGCTGACGGGCATCCCGGTGCGCGCCGACGTGGCGATGACCGGTGAAATCACCTTGCGCGGTGAAGTGACCGCGATTGGCGGCCTGAAGGAAAAGCTGCTGGCCGCACTGCGCGGCGGCATCAAGACCGTGATCATCCCGGAGGAAAACGCCAAGGACCTGCAGGACATCCCGGACAACGTCAAGGAAGGCCTCAAGATCGTTGCCGTCAAGTGGATCGACCAGGTGCTGGAAGTGGCGCTGGAGCGCGCACCCACGCCGCTGACCGATGAGGAAGTGGCCGCTGCAGCGG
>CALRME020000058.1:0-9940 GCA_943369045.1 Sphingobacterium thalpophilum | reverse complement strand
CATGCCTTCGGTGCTGGACTCCGACGCGCCGCTGCGCGAAGCGCTCCAGCGCCCGGCGATACATGACATGACGGCTCCAGCGCCGATGTCGGCGCGCTAGCCGCCAGCGCACGCGCATTTCAGTCTTCTCCCAGGGCCTTGAGCAGGCGGGCGTGTACGCCGCCAAAGCCTCCGTTGCTCATGCACAGGATGTGATCGCCGGGCCGCGCGGCGGCACGCACCTGCCCTACCAGTTCGTCGATGCTGTCAGCCACCTGGGCCTTGCCGCCCAGCGGCGACAAGGCGCTCCGGGCGTCCCAGCCCAGGCCGCCCTGGTGGCAGAACGCCAGGTCCACGGCCTCCAGGCTCCAGGGCAGCTGCGCCTTCATGGTGCCCAGTTTCATGGTGTTGCTCCGTGGCTCGAAGACGGCCAGGATGCGCTGGCCGCCAACTTTGCGCCGAAGGCCGTCCACGGTGGTATGGATGGCGGTGGGGTGATGCGCGAAATCGTCGTAGACGGCAATCCCACGCACCGTGCCCAGCAACTCCATCCGCCGCTTCACGTTGTGGAATCCAGCCAGGGCGGCAGCGGCCCCGGAAGGCGCAACACCGGCGTGCTGTGCGGCTGCGATGGCCGCCAGCGCATTGAGCTGGTTATGCACACCGCCCAGCGCCCAGTCGACCTGCCCGACCTGGTGGCCGCGCTCAAGCACCGTGAAGCTGTGCGGCTCACCCGCTGCGGTGAAATCACTTACCGCCGCGCCAAAGCTGCGCACCTCGCTCCAGCAGCCCTGGTGCAGCACCCGGTCCAGGCTTTCTTCCAGACCGTTGACCACCACGCGGCCAGACATCGGAACCGTACGTACCAGGTGATGGAACTGGCGCTCGATCGCCGCCAGGTCGTCAAAGATGTCCGCGTGGTCGAATTCCAGGTTGTTAAGCACGGCCGTGCGCGGGCGGTAGTGGACGAACTTGCTTCGCTTGTCGAAGAACGCCGTGTCGTACTCATCGGCTTCGATCACAAAAAACCTGCCGCCGCCAAGCCTGGCCGACACGCCGAAGTCAAGCGGCACGCCACCCACCAGGAAGCCCGGCGCCAGGCCGGCCTGCTCAAGGACCCAGGCGAGCATGGAAGTCGTCGTGGTCTTGCCGTGGGTACCGGCCACTGCCAGCACGTGGCGCCCCTGCAGCACGTTCTCGGCCAGCCATTGCGGCCCGCTGGTATAGCGCTGGCCGCTCTCCAGGATGGCTTCCATCAGCGGGTAGCGTGCACTGCCATCGGGCAGGCGGGCACGCGAAACCACGTTGCCTACCACCCATACATCGGGCTTGAGGCCTAGCTGGTCTGCCCCATACCCTTCGATCAAGTCAATGCCCAGCGCCCGCAACTGGTCGCTCATCGGCGGGTAAACACCGGTGTCGCAACCCGTGACCTTGTGTCCCGCCTCGCGCGCGAGCGCGGCGACCCCTCCCATGAAAGTGCCGCAAATTCCGAGAATATGGATATGCATGGCGCAATTATCGGGCGGGTGCAGAATGCCCTCGATGGACAGCGCAAAACAGGAAATTGCCACCACGGCCGCCCGCATGGTGGTGGAAGAGGGGCTGGAATACGGGCCGGCCAAGCGCCGCGCCGTCAAGCACCTGGGTCTGAGCGGGCGCGCGGCCCTGCCGGACAACGACGCCATTGAAGAAGCGGTACGTGAGTACATCGAGCTGTTTTGCGCCGACACCCAGCCGGGCGAGCTGCTGGCCCTGCGCCGCCTGGCCCTGACCTGGATGGAGCGGATGCAGGAGTTCCGCCCGCACCTGGCCGGCGCGGTCTGGCACGGCACTG
This sequence comes from Sphingobacterium thalpophilum, assembly GCA_943369045.1. Classification (GTDB taxonomy): domain Bacteria; phylum Pseudomonadota; class Gammaproteobacteria; order Burkholderiales; family Burkholderiaceae_C; genus Ramlibacter. Next base: position 8,124 of record CALRME020000058.1, on the reverse strand, counting down.
CGACCCGGCTCTCCGACATCTACATCCAGCTTTTCTGCGACGACCCCAAAGCAGCCGAAATCGGGCTGATCGACCACAACGTGAGCTATGAGCCGCGAACCGTGAGTGGCTTTCAGGGGGAGCCGGTTGAGGCGCTTAGCCTTGGCAGCGCAAGCCGGGAACTTGGCGAGACAATAGGCATTCACTTGATGGTGTACGACCATGACGACCTGCGGGGCGCCCTTAAGCCCGACGCAAAAGGGCGTACGCCGCGCGGAAACCTTGCAGCGGTTCGCGCACTGATCGACGAAGCAATCCATGACGCCTGATTCGACCGAGCTTTCCCGGGACCCATCCCTCGCGCGCCGCCGCATGCTGTTTGGCGGCGTCGCGGCGGCCGCCGCGGCCGGCGGCATCGGCTATTCGTGGCTCAAAGCTGCCGATTCAGACGCCTCAAGCTTGCTGTGGACCCAGAATTTCGACACCCCGGCTGGCTCCAGCCTGGCGCTGGTGGATCTCCGGGGAAAGCCGCTATTGATCAATTTCTGGGCCACATGGTGCCCGCCCTGTGTCGAGGAATTGCCGCTATTGGATCGCTTCTACAAGGAAAATTCAGCTAAAAATTGGCAAGTCGTTGGATTGGCGATCGATCAACCCACGGCAGTGCGCAATTTCCTGGGCAAGACGCCAGTCAGCTTTCCGGTAGGATTGGCGGGCCTGGGCGGCACCGAGTTGGGCAAATCACTGGGCAACCTCACCGGTGGCCTTCCTTTTACGATCGTGCTCGATGCCAAAGGCGCGGTCGTGCAGCGTAAAATGGGCAAGCTTTCCGAGGCCGACCTGAAGGCCTGGACGCAAATCACCTAGCCAGCCATTACCCATGGCGGTCATCGACACGATGGCGTTCGTTTGGCTAAAAATAAAAGATGAAGAGCGAAAAAGCGCGTAATTTGGAGTAAATTCGCGCTCTCTTTGTTTGCAGCGTTGGAGAAGACATGGATTTGCGCAAACTCAAGACCTTGATCGACCTCGTGTCCGAATCAAACGTCTCCGAACTCGAAATCACGGAAGCAGAAGGCAAGGTTCGAATCGTCAAGGGCGGTGGTGCGGTGTACCAGCAGATGGCCCAACCCATGATGATGGCGGCCCAGGCTGCACCTGCTCCGGTATCTGGTCCGGCTCCGGTCGCCGCCCCGGCCGTGGCGGAAGCGCCCACCGGCCACATCGTCAAATCGCCGATGGTGGGTACTTTCTACCGCTCCGCCAGCCCGGGGGCAAAGGCGTTCGTTGAAATCGGCAGCCAGGTCAAGCAGGGCGACACCATCTGCATCATCGAGGCGATGAAGATCCTCAACGAGATCGAAGCCGACAAGTCCGGCACCGTGACCCAGATCCTGGGCGAGAACGGCCAGGCCGTCGAGTACGGCCAGTCGCTCTTCGTGATCGAGTGACGAACAGGTAAGCGCCCACTCATGTTCAAGAAAATTCTCGTAGCCAACCGCGGCGAAATTGCCCTGCGCATCCAGCGGGCCTGCCGCGAATTGGGTGTCAAGGCGGTGATGGTCTATTCAGAAGCCGACCGCGACGCCAAGTACGTCAAGCTCGCGGAAGAGGCGGTGTGTATCGGCCCGCCGCCTTCGCCCCTGAGCTACCTCAACATGCCGGCCATCATTTCGGCCGCCGAAGTGACCGATGCGGAGGCCATCCACCCAGGTTATGGCTTCCTGTCGGAAAACGCGGACTTTGCCGAACGGGTGGAAAAGAGCGGCTTCCAGTTCATCGGCCCCACGCCGGAGAACATCCGCACCATGGGCGACAAGGTCTCGGCCAAGCAGGCCATGATCAAGGCTGGTGTGCCCTGCGTTCCCGGCTCGGAAGGCGAATTGCCCGACGATCCGGTGCAGATCCGGCGCATTGCCAAGTCGGTGGGCTACCCGGTCATCATCAAGGCGGCAGGCGGCGGTGGCGGGCGCGGCATGCGCGTGGTCCACACCGAGGCGGCCCTGGTCAACGCGGTGCAGATGACCAAGGCCGAGGCGGGCGCCGCCTTCGGCAATCCGGCGGTCTACATGGAGAAATTCCTGCAGAACCCGCGCCACATCGAAATCCAGATCCTGGCCGACAAGCACAAGAACGCCGTCTACCTGGGCGAGCGCGACTGCTCCATGCAGCGGCGCCACCAGAAGGTGATCGAGGAAGCGCCGGCTCCGGGCATCCCGCGCAAGCTGATCGAGAAGATCGGGGAGCGCTGTGTCGCGGCCTGCAAGAAGATCGGTTACCGCGGCGCCGGCACCTTCGAGTTCCTCTACGAGAACGGCGAGTTCTATTTCATCGAGATGAACACCCGCGTGCAGGTGGAGCACCCGGTGACGGAACTCATCACCGGGGTGGACATCGTCAAGACCCAGATCATGGTGGCGGCCGGCGAAAAGCTGCCATTCGCCCAGCGTGACATCGTGATTCGCGGCCACGCCATCGAGTGCCGGGTGAACGCCGAGGACCCGTACAAGTTCGTTCCTTCCCCCGGCCGCATCACCGTGTGGCACGCACCCGGGGGGCCCGGTGTGCGGGTGGATTCGCACGTGTATACCAACTACTTCGTGCCGCCCAATTACGATTCCATGATCGGAAAGATCATCGTGCACGGCGACACGCGCGAGCAGGCCCTGGCCCGCATGCGCACCGCGCTGCTGGAGACGGTAGTCGAGGGCATCAATACCAACATCCCGCTGCACCGCGAACTGATGGTGGATGCCAAGTTCATGACCGGTGGCACCAACATCCACTACCTGGAAGAGTGGCTGTCCCACCATAAAAGGTAAGAGACGGGCCGATGTTCGAGCTTTCCCTGTTGTGCCCCGAAGAGCGGGTCGAGCCTGTCAGTGACGCACTCGATGCGCTGGACGCGCTGAGCGTTTCAGTCGAAGACGCCGACGCCCAAACGGTGGCCGAGCAGGCGCTGTTCGGTGAGCCCGGCATGCCGCCGCCCAAGGATGGCTGGCAGCGCTCGCGCATTCTTGCGCTGTTCGCGCAGGAAGCCACGGCCCGCGAAGCCGGTGTGCTGCTGGCAGCGCAGGATTTCTTCGAGGGGTGTTCGGTGCTGGGCGTGGCCCAGGTGCCCGACCAGGACTGGGTGCGGCTGACCCAGTCGCAGTTCACGCCTGTGGAAATCACGCCGGAGTTCTGGATCGTCCCCACCTGGCATGAGCCCCCGGCCGCTGCGGCGAAAGTCATACGGCTGGACCCCGGCCTGGCATTTGGCACCGGCACCCACCCGACCACCCGAATGTGTCTGCGCTGGATTGCCACGCGCAATGCGCCGCTGGGTCGCGTGCTGGACTACGGCTGTGGCTCCGGCATCCTGGCCATTGGCGCAGCCAAGTACGGCGCCACAGATATTGACGCCGTGGACATTGACGAAGCGGCGGTGCAGGCTACAGGCGCGAACGCGCAGGCCAACGCCGTCTCGCTCAATACAGGTCTGCCCGCCAGGGCCGCAGGCACATACAACACAGTGCTGGCCAACATCCTGGCCACGCCACTGCGCATGCTGGCGCCGCTGCTGTGTTCCCATGTGGCGCCGGGCGGTTCGCTGGTGCTGGCCGGCATCCTGGAGCGCCAGGCCGACGAACTCAAGCAGGCCTACGCGCCGTACTGCGCGCTGGCTGTCTCCGACGGCGAGGACGGCTGGATCCTGATGACCGCTGCCTTCTAGGCACCGTCCGGCTGCCGGGCCGATCGCTACAATCGCTCGCACATGAGCCTGATCACACGCTGTCCCGCCTGCGGGACGATGTTCAAAGTCGTACCCGACCAGCTCAGGATTTCGGAAGGCTGGGTGCGCTGCGGCCACTGCTCGGAAGTGTTCGACGCTTCCTCGCACATGCAGCAGCCGGGTTCGCCGGCGGCCATACAGGCACAAGCGCCCATGCCGGTACCAGCGCAAGCGCCGGTAGAACCTCCCATTGAGCCGTTCGACCCTTTTGAAGAGGCGCCGCAACCGGCCCGCCAGGGCGTGCCAGGATTCGCTCATGACGCGGGACCGGGTTCCGAGTATTCCCTTGACGATGTTCCACAGAGCCCGCCGGCGGTTGAAACACCCGTCGAAGCCGCCCACCGGCCCAGCGACTTCATCGAGATCGAGCCGCTGCAGCCCGGCCGTGACGAAACTGAAGCCGGGCCCGAACTGCACAACGTTTCCTTTGTGCGCGACGCGCAGCGCAAGGCCTTCTGGCGCCGCCCTGCGGTGCGCGCCGGCCTCGTGGCCGTCTCTCTGCTCCTGGCCGCCGCGCTGGGCTTGCAGGTCGCCGTGCAGGAGCGCAACCGGCTGGCCGCCATCGAGCCTTCGCTCAAGCCGCTCCTGGTAGCGCTTTGCGAGCCGCTGGCCTGTACCGTCGGGCCGCTGCGCCAGATCGAGGCCATCGTCATCGATGCATCGGCCTTCAGCAAGCTTCGCGGCGACGCCTACCGGCTGAACTTCACGCTCAAGAACCAGGCCCCTGTCGAAGTGGCCATGCCGGCGATCGAACTGACGCTGACCGACACGCTGGACCAGCCGCTGCTGCGCCGGGTGCTGTCGCCCACTGACATGGGTGCAAAATCGCCCGTGATTGAAGCCAGTTCGGAATGGACCGGAACCTTCGCGCTCGCCGTGGCCGGCAACGGCGGTGCGCGCATCGCCGGCTACCGCGTGCTCGCTTTCTACCCTTAACTTTTTCCAGGCAGAGTATTCATGGCAGCAGTCATTTGCGGTTCCCTTGCGTTCGACACCATCATGGGTTTTCCCGGCAAGTTCGGTGACCAGATCCTGCCCGACCAGCTGCACATCCTGAACGTCTCGTTCCTGGTGCCCGACCTGCGGCGCGACTTCGGCGGTTGCGCCGGCAACATTGCCTACAGCCTGAAGCTCCTGGGCGGCAACCCGCTCCCCATGGCCACGCTGGGTAACGACGGCGCCGACTACCTCAAACGCCTGAAAGACCTGGGCATCAGCACCGAGTTCGTACGCCAGGTCGACGACACCTACACCGCGCAGGCCATGATCATGACCGACCGCGACAACAACCAGATCACGGCCTTCCACCCCGGTGCAATGATGCAGGCGCACATCACGAAGGTGGCGGCGCGCAGCGACATCAAGCTGGGTATCGTGGCGCCGGACGGCCGCGACGCCATGCTCCAGCACGCCCAGCAATTCAAGGCCGCGGACATTCCCTTCGTGTTCGACCCGGGGCAGGGCCTGCCCATGTTCGACGGCAAGGAGCTCTCCGGCTTCATCGAACAGGCGAGCTGGGTCACGGTGAACGACTACGAGGCGAAGATGCTGAGCGAGCGCACCGGCTGGGACAGCGCCGCCATCTCGCGCAAGGTGCAGGGCCTGGTGGTCACGCTCGGCGGCGAGGGCTGTGAAGTGTGGGTGGGCGGCGACAAGACGCTGGTGCCGCCGGTCAAGGCCGCAGCCGTGGTCGACCCCACCGGCTGCGGCGACGCCTGGCGCGGCGCGCTGCTGCACGGGCTGGAGCAGGGCTGGAGCCTGGCGCGCTGCGCCGAGCTGGGCAACAAGGTCGGCGCACTGAAGATTGCCAGCCGCGGCCCTCAAAATTACACGCTATAACTTCAATAGCTTATGAAGCACGGCTGGAGCGCTTTCCAGCCGTTTTTACTTCTGAAGTTGGTCTGCCATCAGCCGCGGGCCAGCGTCACACCGCCATCGACCACGATGGTCTGGCCCACCACGTAGTCGCCTGCGCGCGATGCCAGGTAGATGGCCACGCCGGCCATGTCTTCGTCCGTGCCGATGCGGCCGGCCGGGATGCGCGCTGCCACTTCGTCGCCGTGGTCCCGCGCGTCGCGGTTCATCTCCGATGCAAAAGCACCGGGCGCAATACCGCTGACCATGATGTTTTCCGGCGCCAGCCGCAGCGACATGCGCTTGGTCAGGTGGATCAGTCCGGCCTTGCTGGCCGCATACGAATAGGTCTCCATCGGGTTGACCGAGACGCCGTCGATCGATGCGACGTTGATCACCTTGGCGGGCTGGCTTTTGCCGCCTGCGCGCAACTGCTCCGCCAGCGCCTGCGTCAGGAAGAAGGGTGACTTCACGTTCAGGTCCATGACCTTGTCCCAGCCCTTTTCGGGGAAGGTGTCGAAGGATTCGCCCCAGGCGGCGCCGGCGTTGTTCACCAGGATGTCCAGCGACTTTTCCTTCGCTGCAAAGGCAGCGGCCAGACCTTTGGCGCCAGCCACAGTGGACACATCGGCCGGCAGCGAAATGCATTCGCCCAGCCCGGACAGCTCTTTTGCCGTCGCGTCGCAGGCGTCGGCCTTGCGTGACGAAATGTAGACGCGGGCGCCCTGGGCCAGGAAGCCGGAGGCGATCATGCGGCCGATGCCGCGCGAGCCGCCGGTGACGAGGGCGACGCGGCCCTTGAGGGAGAACAGGTCTTTCATGGTGCTTCCTTTGGCTTGTATTGCTTGTGGCGTGCAGGTTAGCGCCACGCGGCCCGCCGGCCAATCACCTGCATGACAGCGCCGCGCGCCAGCGCTACCATGCGGCAACAACAAAGGGGCTCAAGATGACCTGGAATCCTGCATTGCGGAACTTCATCCTCGCGCTGTCGGCGCTGTTGCTGGCCTCATGCGCCACCCGGGGCGACGATGCCCAGGCCGTGCTCATGCGCGCCGACCAGGCCATGGGCGGCGCCGGCCTCAAGACATTGCGCTATGCCGGCAGTGGCACCGGCGCCATCTTCGGCCAGGCTTACCAGCCAGGCCAGGCCTGGCCCCGGCTGACCTACACCAGCTTTTCCCGTGTGCTCGACTTCGAAAACGCCGCGCTTCGTGAAGACTTCGCCCGCAGCCGGGCCGAGCCCACGGGCGGCGGTGCGCTGCCGCTGATGGGCACGGGCGAGCAGCGCGCCACCGGCCTGCTGCGCGGCACGAATGCCTGGAACATGGTCGGTCCCGCGCCGGTGGCCGCGCCGCTGGCGGTCGATGGCCGGGTGCACGACCTGTGGACCTCGCCGCAGGGTGTGGTCAAGGCGGCGCTCAAGAACAAGCCCGCCCTGCGCATGGAGGGCGACCGCGCCGTGATCTCGTTTGCCGAGCCCGGCCGCTTCTCGGCGGTGGTGTGGATCAGCCCGGAGGGCATGGTCGAGCGTGTGGACTCAGTCCAGCCCAACCCCGTGATGGGAGACACGTCGGCAGTCACGCTGTATTCAGGCTGGCGCGACTTTGGCGGCGTGAAATTCCCGGCGCGCATGCGCCAGACCCAAGGTGGCTTCCCCGTGCTGGACATCGAGGTCAGGGAAGTGCAGGCCAACCAGCCCTCGGGCATTGAGGTGCCGGCCGTTGTCACAGCTGCCGCCGAGCGCGTGGTGGCCGAAAAGGCCGCGGACGGCGTCTGGTTCCTGGCCGGTGGTTCGCACAACAGCGTGGCCATCGAGATGAAGGACCACATCATCCTGGTGGAAACGCCGCTTTACGACGGCCGCTCGCTGCCCGTGATCGCCGAGGCGAAAAAGCTGGCTCCGGGCAAGGAAATCCGTTTCGTCATCAACTCGCACCATCACTTCGACCACGCGGGCGGCCTGCGCACGGCCGCGTCCGAAGGCGCCACGCTGGTCACCAGCGAACTGGCGCGGCCCTGGTTCGAGCGCGTGCTTGCCAACCCCAACAGCATCAGCCCGGACGCGCTCGCCCGTTCCGGCCGCAAGGCCAGCATCAGCGGCGTCAACGGCCAGCGCAGCTTCACCGACGGCGCCCGCACGGTGGAGGTCTTCATGATCGAGGACAGCGTGCACGCGCAGGGCTTCATGATGGTGTGGCTGCCGAAAGAGCGCCTGCTGATCCAGGCCGACGCCTACACCCCCGCGGCGCCAAATTCGCCGCCACCGGCGCAGCCCAATGGCAACAACGTCAATCTCGCGCAGAACATCGAGCGCATGAAGCTCAACGTGGACCGCATCCTGCCGCTGCATGGGCGCATGGTGCCGGTCTCGGAGTTGCGCACTGCGGCGGGCATGAAACCTTGAGCACTGACACGCTGGTCCGGCAGTTCCGACAGGTCCTGCTGTGGCCGCTGCGGTTGATGCCGGTGGCGGGGCAAGCCGGCGACAAGCAAAAGGCGCCATGGAAGGTGCTGCG
>CALRME020000057.1:0-9948 GCA_943369045.1 Sphingobacterium thalpophilum | reverse complement strand
CGGCTGGGTGTGGTGACCTGCTCGCGCAGGAACTGGTAACGGGGGATATTGTCCTTCAGCGTCTGCAGGGCGTTGGAGCCCAGGCGCGTGAAGCCCACGAACTCGAGCTGGAACAGGATGCGCTTGTTGGCACTCGAGGTGCTGCTCTGCAGCCGCTCGATCACGACGCGGCCGAGCCAGCAGCCGGCGTCGTACTCGAAGCCGATCACCGAATCGACCAGCTTGCGGTCCTGCAGGCTGAAATTGAGCCGCCCCACGCTGTACCAGCGGCCTTCGCCCTCGCCGCGCCCGGCACCCAGGTTCTCGCCCCGGTCGCCCCACAGGTCGTTCAGGGGCCATTGCCAGCCAATGTCCAGCTGCTCGCTGGAGCCGCGCTGCAGGCGGTAAGCCGCGCTGATGACGCGGTAGTTGCCGGGATTCCATCGCCCGCCTATGGTCGAGCGGATCGAGCGGCGCGTCTTGGGGTTGTACTGCACGGTGGAGTCAAAGCTCCAGCGTGGGTCCCAGGTCAGGGAGGCGCCGAAGAGGATGTCCGAGAGGCGTTCGCTGACCGGCGTGCCCCCCGGCAACGTCACCAGCTGGTCCTTGAAACGCAGGCGCTGGGCGATACCGAAGCGGGCTGCTTCGGCGCCCGTTTCCGGGTCCAGCAAGCGCGTGGTCGCGCCAAGCGTCAGCAGGTTGTTGTCAGAAATGCGGTCATTGCCGCCAAATGCGTTCTCGGCATAAATCGTGGCGAAGTTGAAGTCGGTCGCCGCCGAGTCGTAGTTGGGCAGCAGGCTCTGGTCGCGGTAGGGCGTGTGCACATAGAAGGCGCGCGGCTCCAGCGTCTGGCGGAAATTGCGGCCGAAGTAGCTGGCATCGCGCTCAAACACCAGGCCACTGTCCAGACTGAACGTCGGCAGGACGCGGCTGGCCGTGGTGGCGCCGTTGGCCAGCGGCGCGTCGAACTGGTAGCTGGTGGCGTGCAGCTGCAGCTTGGGCGTGAAGAACCAGCCGGGGGCGACCCATGGCCGGCTGACCTGGGCCAGCGTGTACGTACGCTGCGCATTGGGCTGCAGCGTTCGCGAACGGTCCGATTCGAACTTCGTGTAGTCGGCTTCCACGCTGGCGTCGATGCCTCCGGGCAGGTTGGAGCGCGTGTAGCGGCCCACCAGCTGGGGCATGCGGTCATAGGGCGGCACGATCGGGGATGTGACGTCCTGCAGCGTCTGCCACTTGAGCGTGCGCGCCGATGCCGAGAAGTACCCATGCGACCAGTACGCGATCGCGTCGTTGGCCAGCAGGCGCTGGGTCAGCGAGTTGCCGCTGCGCGAGAAATCGCGCCAGTAGTTGTCGTCGCTCACCCGGTTGAGGTTCAGGTTCAGGCCCAGGTTTCCGAAACCGGTCGCCGCCTGCTGGTCGTGCAGCAACGAATAGCCCCAGCGGTGCCGGTCGCGCAGCGTGTCGGTGGGCATGTAGTTGGCGCGCAGCTTGCCGTTGTAGCCGGCCTCGAGGTAACGGAACTCGCCGCCCAGGTCAATGCCGCGCTTGCTCATCAGGGCCGGGTAAAACGTGGCGTCGCGATTGGGCGCGATGTTCCAGTACCAGGGGATGGTCACTTCCACGCCGTTGAGGTTGTCCAGGCCTACGGTGGGCGGCAGCATGCCGGTCTTGCGCTTGTCCGACAGCGGGAAGCTCAACTCCGGAATCGGCAGGATGGGCACTTCCATGAAGCTCAGCAGCGCGCCGCTGGCATGGCCCACCTCTTCCTCGTTGTCGATGCGGATACTGGAAGCACGCAGGATCCAGTCGGGCATCCAGCTGGGGCCGGGCCTGCGCTGGCAGGTGGTGTAGGTCGCATTGCGGATGATGGCCCGCTTGTCGTCAATGAAGTCAACGCGATCGGCCTGCCCGTAAGCGTCGTTTTTCAGGAAGCGGTAGCGCGGCTCCATGAAATAGCCTTCGAAGGCGTCCAGCTTGAGCTCCAGCAGAGGGCCCTCATAGATGTTGCCGGCACGGTTGATGCGCACGTTGCCCCGGGCCTTGGCCAGGTCATCGGGCTGGTAATACTCCAGGCGGTCGGCGCGGATCACCATGTCGCCGCGGCGCAGTTCGGCATCACCCTCGATGATGGTTTCCAGGTCGGTCCGGCCCGAGGCGCGCTCGCCCGAGACGAAAGTCGGCATGTCCTTGCGTGCTTCGGCCGGGATGTCCTCGCGCAGCATGGGCGTGGACTTCAGGTGCGGCGCGGGCTCGTCGGGCAAGGGCTGGGTGCGCGCCATCTGCGGATGCAGCAGGGCGAACGCCACCAGGGCCACGGGCGAGAGGGCAAAGCGGGAGCGCGGCGTCTTGGCTTTCGGGCGGTGCATTGAAAGGGGTGGCTGCCCGGCGCGGAACGTCTGCGCCGGGCAAGGCTGGATTTGTAGAATGGATTATCCATGAGCAACCCCCAAGCCCCCTTGTCCCCCGTCATCTGGCCCGACCCGCAGCGCGAGGCTGCTTTCAACCGGTGGCTGTCTGGCATTGCGGCGGCTCACGGCCTGGACCCGGAAACCCTGCGCCCCGCATCCGCCGACGCCAGTTTCCGCCGCTACCTGCGGCTCGATGCCAGGGACGGCACGCGCATCATCATGGATGCCCCGCCGGACAAGGAAGACTGCCATCCCTTCGTCAAGGTAGCGGGCCTGATGGCCGACGCCGGGCTGAACGTCCCCCGCGTGCTGGCCTGGGACGAGCCCCAGGGCTTCATGCTGCTGGACGACCTGGGAACGCAGACCATGATCGAGGTGGTGCAGCCGGACAACCCGGTGGCCAACCTGCCGCTTTACATGCGCGCCGCGGATGCGTTGGTCGCCTGGCAGGTGGCCTCAAAGCCGGGCGTGCTGCCGCCCTACGACGAAGCGCTGCTGGCACGCGAACTGTCGCTGTTCCCCGACTGGTACCTGGGAAAGCACAAGGGCGTGACACTCCAGGGCAAGGACCGGGAGACACTCGACAAGGCCTTCGCGCTGATCATCCAGCGAAACCTGGCGGCGCCTTCGGTGTACGTGCACCGCGACTTCATGCCGCGCAACCTGATGATGCCCGGCGACCCGGCCGAACCGCGCCTTGGGGTGCTGGACTTCCAGGACGCGGTCTACGGCCCCATCACCTACGACATCGCCAGCCTGATGCGCGACGCCTTCCTCAGCTGGGACGAAGAGTTCGTACTCGACGTCACGGTGCGCTACTGGCAGAAGGCGCAGAAAGCCGGGCTGCCGGTCGGCAGCGATTTCGGTGAGTTCTACCGAGGCGTGGAGTGGATGGGGCTTCAGCGGCACCTGAAGGTGGCTGGCATCTTCGCGCGGCTCACCCTGCGCGACGGCAAGCCCAGGTACCTGGCCGATGCGCCGCGCTTCATGGCCTACATCCGCCACACCACCAACCGCTACCGCGAACTGGGCCCGTTGCTCAAGGTGCTGGACGCCATTGAGGGCACCGAGATGACCGCCGCCTACTCCTTCGGCCGCATCTGAGGCCGAAGGCGCCATGCCCCGCTTTTACTGCCCCGCACCGCTGGCCAGCGGCGACGCGCTGGCCTTGCCGCCGGGCGCTGCACGTCACGTGCAGGTGCTGCGCCTGCAGCCCGGCGGCCTGATCACCCTGTTCAACGGCCAGGGCGGCGAGTTCGAGGCCCGCATCACGAAGATGGGCCGCAGCGACGTGGGTGTGGAAGTCGGTGCGCACCAGCCGGTCGAACGGGAAGCACCGCGCGAAATCCACCTGGCCGTCGGCATGCCGGCCAATGAGCGCATGGACTGGCTGGTCGAGAAAGCCACCGAGCTCGGCGTGACCGCCATCTGGCCCTTGCTGGCCGAGCGCACCGTGCTGCGCCTGTCGGGCGAACGCGCGGAGAAGAAACGCGGGCACTGGCAAGGTATCGCCGAAGCGGCCTGCGAGCAATGCGGCCGCAACCGGGTCCCGCCCGTGCAGCCGCCGCAGGCGCTGGCCGCGTGGCTGGCAAAGCCGCTACCGGCACAGCGTGGCGTGCTGCTGTCGCTTGCGACCGGTGCAAAGCCATTGCGCGAGGCGGCGGGCGATTCGGGCTCCCTTGTCTTCCTCAGCGGGCCGGAGGGCGGCCTCTCGCCCGCCGAAGAGGATGCTGCGCTGGCGCAAGGTTTCGCCGCCGTCACGCTGGGCACACGCGTGCTGCGGGCCGAAACCGCAGCTCTGGCCGCCCTTGCGGCCCTGCAGGGCTGAACCCCATGGCCAACCGGCAGGACAAACGCCGCCATGGGGAGCGGCGCACACGGCTTGTCATCTGGGCGCTGTTCGGGCCGGTGATCCTGGTCGGCCTGGCCGCGCAGGCATTTGCTGCGGTGCTGGTGGCGCGGCACATCGCGTCCCTGCAATGGCGACCGGTGCCGGCCGTCTTGCTGGAGCGTGGCGTCGAATGGGAAGACAGGACCAGTGCCGGAACACGTCGCCTGCACAACACGCAGCGGCTCTCGGGCCGCTTCGCCTATGAATGGCAGGGCAAGCGCCATGAAAGCGAACAGGTCAGCTTCTCGCTGATGAAAAGCAGCACGCAGGGGATCGAGCTGGACGGCTGGGACGACAAGCTGGACAGGCATCTCGGCCCGCAAGGCGGGCAGCTGCAGGTCTGGGTCGACCCCAACGTCCCCACTTCGGCCGTGGCATTGCGCGATATCCGCTGGCTGGAAGTGGGGTTGCTCATCGGTTTCGGCTTCATGTTCACCTGGGCCGGCTGGCTATTTGTCTCCGGCCGTGACCCGCACCGGGACAAGCCGGCTTTTTCCTGGCGCACCGTGGGCACCATCGGTGTCTTCGGCCTGCTGCCGGGCGTTCTCGTCCCGCTGCTGTGGCGCGACGGCCATCCCGTCTGGGCGGGAGTCTGCGCACTGCCGCTGCTGCTCGCCCTTTATGGCGTCTGTTACGGCACCTATCACGGCATCCTCAACCCCAGGAAGATCACCGCATGAACCGAAATCTCTGGCTCCTGGCCGTCTGCCAGGGCCTGTTCCTGACCAACAACGTGGTCTTCATTGCCATCAACGGCCTGGTCGGGCTGGCGCTGGCGCCGCTGGGCTGGATGGCCACGCTGCCGGTGATGGGCTATGTGGTGGGCGGCGCCCTGTCCACCGGCGTCGTCGCAAAGACGCAGCAGAGCCTGGGGCGCAAGGCCTCGTTCCAGGCCGGCCTGGTGGTGGCGCTGCTTTCGGCATTGCTGTGTGCCTACGCGGCGGCCAGCAGCAATTTCTGGCTGCTGTGTTTCGCCACCGTGGTGGCGGGCTACTACAACGCCAACGCCAATTTGTACCGCTTTGCCGCTGCGGAGCTGGCGACGCCCGAGGCACGTGAGAAGGCGGTGTCACTGGTCATGGCCGGTGGCCTGCTGGGCGCCGTGGTCGGGCCCAATCTCGCGGCCCGTACACGCGATGTCTTCAGCGTGCCGTTTGCCGGCGCCTACCTGGCGCTGGCCGCCGTGGCGCTGCTGGCCATGGCGTTGATGTCCTTCATGCAGTTCGCACCGCCGCCGCCGCGCAATACCTCGGACAGCGGACGCCCGCTGTCGGAAATCATGCGCCAGCCGGTGTTCATCGTGGCCGCCGCATCGGGCGCCCTGGGCTTTGGCGTGATGAACCTGCTGATGGCCGCCACGCCGCTTGCGATGCAGCAGTGCAAGCTGCCTTTTTCCGATGCCGCGCTGGTGCTGGAGTGGCATGTGATCGGCATGTTCGCGCCGGGGTTTTTCACCGGCCACCTGATACGCCGCTTCGGCCCTCTGCCGGTGATGGGCGTGGGCGTGCTGCTGAACTTCGCCTGCATTGCAGTGGCGCTGTCGGGCGTGGAGCTGCACCAGTTCCTGGTGGCCCTGTTCCTGCTGGGTGTCGGCTGGAACTTCCTTTTTACCGGCAGCACCACGCTCTCGCTGTCCGCCTATAGCGCGCAGGAGCGCGACCGGGCACAGGGGGCGCTGAGCTTCTTCGTGTTTGCCACGCTGGCGCTCAGCTCCTTCGCCTCGGGCGTGCTGGTGACCACACGCGGCTGGACGCTGCTCAACTACGGCTCGCTCCTGCCCGTGATCGCCACCGGCGCGGCCATCGCCTGGCTGGCTTTCAAGCGGCGGCAGGCGGGGCAGACCCAGGCCACACCCTAGCCTTGTGCAGGGCATGCGGACGCCACACAATGGGCAAGAACAACTGAGGAGTTTTCATGGGACTGCTGGATTCGGTATTGGGATCGGTGATGGGCCAGATGGGCCAGCAAGGCAGTGCCGGCACGGCCGGCGGCCTGGGCGCCGTGCTGGGCGAGCTGCTGGCCAACGACGGCGCGCATGGCGGCCTGGGCGGCCTGGTTGAAAAATTCAACCAGGCGGGCATGGGCGAGGTGATCGGCTCGTGGATCGGCAAGGGCCAGAACCTGCCCATCACGGCCGAACAGATCCAGGACGTGCTGGGCAGCGGGGCGATCGGTGGCATTGCGGCCAAGCTGGGGCTGGACCCGGCCCAGGTATCGGGGCAGCTGTCGGAAATGCTCCCCGGGCTGATCGACAAGCTCACGCCGCATGGCCAGGCGCCCGAGGGCGGCTTGGGCAATGCGGGTGACCTGTTCGGGATGCTGGGCGGGCTGATGCAGAAAAACTGAAGCGCCGCAAAGGCGCTTCGGGCGCGGCCTCAGGGCTGGAAGCGGGCGTCCAGCCACTCCCTGAGGACTTCAAACACCGGCTCGCGTTCGATCTCGTTGAAGATCTCGTGGTAGTGGTGCTCAAAGCAGTGGGTTTCCACCAGCCGGCCGGGCGCAGCTGCTGCGAAAGCGCGGCTGCCGGCGGGGTTCACCAGGCCGTCGGCGCCTGCGTACATCAGCAAGGTAGGGACGGTCCACTGGCCGGCGCGCGCAATTGTGTCGGCACCGCTGTCAGCAATGAATTTCGCCAGCCGGCTGGAAATGCGGTCGTGCACCAGTGGGTCGGCCTTGTAGGCGGCCACTTCGCCCGGGTCGTGCGAGATCAGGTTGGGGTCCAGGCCATTGCCCACCGTGAGGTTGGGCGCGATGCGCGGCAGCGTCGCCAGCAGGAATTTCTGGAAGCCGTTCAAGCCCGGGTCCAGTGCCGGTGACGACAGGACCAGGCCTTCAATTTTTCGTTTTTTGAGCGCCACGAAGCGCGCCGCCACCAGCCCGCCCATGCTGTGGCCCAGCACGATGAGCGGCACACCTTCGGCCATGCGGGCCCGGGTGCTGTCGACCACATCGGCCAGGTCTTCCAGGAAGCGTGATTCTTCCGGCAAGGCGCCGCGCACGCCGCCCGATTCGCCATGGCCGTACTGGTCAAAGCCGCGTACCGCGAACCCCCAGCTGTTGAGCCGCCTGGCCACGTGGTCGTAGCGGCCGGCGTGTTCGCCCAGGCCATGCACCAGGATGACGACGCCGTGCAGCAGAGTGTCTTCCGGCAGCGGCCAGTCCTGCAGGGCGATGTTTTCGCCGTCGCTGGCCGTGAACGGGGACAGGGTCGAGTCGATACCTTCGGGCATGGAGCCAGATCATCCCCGCCGCCCCCGGTGACCGCAAGGTGTCGCGGACCAACGGTCAGGGCGCGGGGATCAGCGATACCCCTTGTTACAGAGGCCTGGCGGTCAAGGAAGCTGGGCGATCACTTCGGCCACAGCGGCGGTGAGCTTGCGCGCGTAGGGCACGTGCAGGAACTCGTTGGGACCATGCGCATTGCTGCGCGGGCCGAGCACGCCACAGACCATCATCTGGGCCTTGGGGAAGCCCTGGCTGAGCATGTTCATCAGCGGAATCGTGCCGCCCTGGCCCAAGTAGCCGCAGGGCGCGCCGAAGTGCGCCTGCGAGGCGCGGTTCAGGGCCTGTTCAAACCAGGGGGCGGTGGAAGGCGCGTTCCAGCCGGTAGCGCCGCCATTGTTCTCGAATGTCACCCTTGCCTGGTAGGGCGCGTTGTCTTCCAGCAGGGCCTTGAGTTCCTGCACCGCCTGGCCGGCATCGACCAGCGGCGGCAGGCGCAGCGACAGCTTGAAGGCGGTGTAGGGGCGCAGCACGTTGCCCGCGTCCTTGAGGGCCGGGAAGCCTTCAGCGCCGGTGACCGACAGGGTGGGCGTCCAGGTCCGGTTGATCAGCGCCTGCACCGGGTCGGTGGTAGTGGGCAGTGCTGTTTGCACCGAGCCACCGCAGTCGTAGTGGGCCCAGGGGAAGCGCTTGTAGACCTCTTCGCCCAGGATGGCAGCCGTGGCGTGGGCCTGGGCCAGCCGGTCGGCCGGCACCTCGCAATGGAAGCTGGCGGGCAGCAGGCGGCCGGTCTTGCTGTCTTCCAGCCGGTCCAGCACCTGCCGCATGATGCGAAAGCTCGACGGCACCAGACCCGAGGCGTCGCCCGAATGGACGCCCTCGGTGAGGATCTCGACCTTCAACGTGCCGCTGGCCATGCCGCGCAGCGAGGTGGTGAGCCACAGCTGGTCGTAGTTGCCGCAGCCCGAATCCAGGCAGATCACCAGCGCCACCTCGCCCAGTCGCGGGCGCAGGGCGTCCACATAGGGCAAGAGGTCGTAGGAGCCCGATTCCTCGCAGGTTTCGATCAGGCCCACGATGCGGGGGTGCGCAACCTTCTGCGCTTTGAGCGCGGCCACCGCCGTGACAGCGGCGTAAGCCGCGTAGCCGTCGTCGGCGCCGCCGCGGCCGTAGAGCTTGCCGTCCTCGTACTTGGGCGTCCAGGGGCCCAGGTCGTTGCGCCAGCCGGTGAACTCGGGCTGCTTGTCCATGTGGCCGTACATCAGGATGGTTTCGGGCGAGGCCGGGCGTGTGGCCGCCACTTCAAAGAACAGCACCGGCGTGCGGCCTTCGAGCCGGACGATCTCCAGCGTCAGGCCCTCGATCTTCTGCGCCTCGATCCAGGTGGCGGCATTGCGCATCACCGTCTCGAGGTAGCCGTTGGCTTTCCAGTCCTTGTCGAAGCCGGGCGACTTGGCCGGGATGGCGATGTAGTCGGTCAGCTGGCGGACGATGTCGTTGTCCCATTTGTCGGTGACGTGGGCCAGGGCGGCGGCGGCGTCGAGCGTGCCGGGTGGGAGTTCTTTGTGCAGTGGGGCGTTCATGTCTATTCCTGTCAGCAGGGTGCCCACTTTACGCCGCCGGGCCCTTCCTCGCCAGACCTTCGCGCTAGAGTCCGTGTATTCCACTGGGAGCTGCAGATGAGCCATGAATCCCGTATCCGCGTCGGCATCGGCGGCTGGACCTTCGAGCCCTGGCGCAACAACTTCTACCCGAAGGGCCTGGCCCACCACAAGGAGCTGCCCTATGCCAGCAGCAAGCTGACGGCCATCGAGGTCAATGGCACCTACTACAGCACCTTCAAGCCGCCGACCTTCGCCAGATGGCGTGACGAAACGCCAGACGGCTTCATGTTCTCGCTCAAGGCCAACCGCTTCGCCACCAACCGCCGTGTGCTGGCGGATGCGGGCGAGTCCATCAAGCGCTTCGTCGACAGCGGCATCAGCGAACTGGGCGCCAAGCTTGGGCCCATCGTCTGGCAGTTCATGCCGACCAAGCAGTTCGACCCGGGGGACTTCGAGGCCTTCCTGGCGCTGCTGCCGAAAAAGGTGGATGGCGTGGCGCTGCGCCACGTGATGGACGTGCGGCACGAAAGCTTTGCCACTAACGACTACCTCGCGCTGGCGCGGCGCTACGGCTGCGTCACGGTCTACACCGACTCGGACAAGTTCCCGGCCATCCCCGATGCAGAAGGCGACTTCGCCTACCTGCGCCTGATGCGCAGCCAGGCCGATGTTCCCACGGGCTATGCGCCGGCGGAAATCAGCAAGTGGGCGCAAGGCGCCAAAGCCTGGGCCGGCGGCGAGCGGCCGCGCGATGTGTTCATCTACTTCATCAACGGTGCCAAGGAGCGCGCACCGGCCGGTGCGATGGCGTTGATCGCCAAATTGGGTGAAGGCGTCTAAG